>CAYWIK010000026.1:0-28783 GCA_964458315.1 uncultured Spirochaetales bacterium
CCGGAAGAGGCGGGCCGAAAAAGCCGGGCTGGAGCGCGGGGGAGACTTCCCCCACTCCGGATAATGGGATACACTGGCGAACATGCAGGAAACATTCACACTAGCAACCGACGCGAGGGAAGGATTGTACGATATAACCGGCCCGGTGCGGGAAATCGTCGTACGGTCGGGGACGGAGGAAGGCATCTGCTCCGTGTATGTCCGGGGCGCAACCGCGGCGGTCATGATCCAGGAAAATTGGGACGAGAGCGTGCAGAGCGACGTGGTGAAGCTGCTGCGGAAACTTGTCCCGGAGGGTGTATGGGAGCACGACCGGCAGGACGGAAACGGGGATTCGCACCTTAAAGCCGGGATCGTCGGGCCTTCGGAAACCGTTCCTGTTGCGGACGGACGGCCCGCCTTGTCCAGGTGGCAGAATATATTCTTGTGCGAGTTCGACGGTCCGCGCCGGGAGCGGGAAATCGTGGTGACGGTGCTTCCTTAAAGGGCCGCCCGGGAGGCTTCATGTAATAAACCCATGGGGCCAGAGCGTGATGGGCGCGCTCCTGCCTTCCGCTTTGGTCTTATAGATCTCGCACATAGCCGGCCATTCGATGCAGAACCGCTCCCGCAGATTTTCGCTGTGGGGCGACATGTCCGGTATAGTGTAAAAGTGACAGGTTTTCCTGTATGGGCAGTCGCTTTCTTTGTCGCGGGTGTTCATGTGCAAATCTCCTTGCAAAAAAGTTTATTCACGACGCTTAGAAAAAGCGCCTGTTCCACGCTCCGGGGAAACAGGCGCCCTTTTTTATCAACGGCCGCTAAAACCCGGAAGCGTCGAGGTCCCGTACCGTGTTTTTTTCGCTCTCCACGACTACGTCCGCGCCTGACGACAGCTCCGCGGCTTCGACAAAGTTGCCGTCTCCATCGTATTCCGCCATGACCAAGTCATAGGTCCCGGCGGCGAGATACCAGAGGGCGTACTCATTGTCGTCTCCCACCTTCGCGCCGGTCACGGCATTCGGGAAGCGGGCTTCCTGATCACCGGGTTCTGCTGCCTCTTCTGCGCTGTAGACGCCGTCTTCGTAGGCGTACACGATGAGATCGTCCGTACCGGTATAGTTGTTAACGCTCCCGGTTATTTTCCCCGCCTGGTCGTTTACCACGAGCCGGATGGTGGGTTTCAGGATGTAGTTGCCGCTTGTTCCGGCGACGACCACCGCCTTCCGCACGTCAAAGTCAGCGGTCACTTCCACCGAACCGTTTACCGGCACCTGAAACGAACCTACGGCCTTGTACCCGGTGTTGCCGCCGCTGGGCACGAACAGCGGTTCGTCGGCGGTCCCGTCGCTGTAGGTGATATAACAGCCGGGGTTGCTCGGGTTCTGCCCCATCTCGGGGATGTCGAGGATAAAGCGGATTTGGTTGATCTGCCCCGCCGGAAGGACCAGGTCTTCCACCATCGTAGCGGTGGTTCCTCCCTGGAGTTCGAGAAGGTTGTATTCCTTCGGTCCTTCGAAGCCGCGCATTACTTCCCATTCATCGTTGCCTTCGTCCTGCCCGATCTGGTACTGGATTTCATTAACGGTGATATACACACCGTTCACATTTTCCGCCTCCGTGGGGGCGTCCGTAAGCTGCAGGGTGAGCGTGCCTTTCTCGCCGAATACATTACAGGCGAATAAGGAAAAGGCAAGCATCAGCACGGCTGTGCCGATTCCCGCGATTGCTGCAATTCTTTTCATTCTCTGTTTCATTTTTGATCCTCCTTGAGATCGTGTTTTCATCACCTATATACCCGGGCGGACGGCGCCGGTTGCATAAAAAAGAAAAAAAATAGGGCAGATGCTTGAAAAATTGCAACCGAAGGATGAAAATAGAGTATATCCTTATGGATGGGCACAATGATAACAATGATAAATGATATGAGAAAGGTCCTGATTTTTCTTACTTTTTCAGCCTTGGTCTTTACTTCCGCAGCCGCACAAGGCGGCCGGGAGGCGGCGGAGCAGGAATCACCGGCTTCCGCGTTTATAAACAGGCTCGAAACCGAGGGGAAACTGCCGCAGGACCCCGCCTGGGTGGAACAGCTGAAAGAAAGCCTCGAAACCCGGATGGGGAGGGGAAACATTCATCCCTCCGCGTTGACTATCGTAGCGGAGATTTTTCCCGCGCGGACAGCGGACTCTGAGCCCGCGCTGACCGGGGAGCTGGCCGCGGGACTGCTCGAAGGGGCGGACGAATCGCTCCGGAGAGGGACCGGCCCGGCGCGGGTCCGCAGCGAACTCCGGCAGCGATTGGAACGGCTCGGACAGCCGGAGGCGGACGAAGGAGCGGCGGTACGGACGGAGCAGAGGGAAAAGAAAAAACGAATCGGGGACAAAATAGCAAACCGCGGCAGGAGCGGTTCGTCCGCCCCCGCTCCGCCCGGCATCGAAGATAAAACGGACGGCCCGTCGGAGGTTCCGCCGGAAATTCCTGGGGACAGCCGGGATGAAGAAGACCGGCGGCAGGGCCCGGAGCAGCCGGGCCGCTGATTTTTAGCGTATGATGAAACAGTTCGCGCTTATAGCTTTCGTATTCCTCTTTTTCTACACCGGGAACCATATCCTTTTCGGTGAAAACAGGGGGAGTGAAAGGGAACTTCTGCACTGGTTCGATGACGCCCCGGAGGCCGGGCGGTACAGGGAGATTAAGCCGGACCTCCAGGCCGTTTTCCGGGAGGCGGATGACGCGGGCATTCCCGGGGGCCTTCTTTTGGGAAAAGTAAAAGAGGGCGCCGCAAAAAGGGTCCCTCCCTCCAGGCTCCTCCATGCAATCCGCCTTGAAAAAGAACGTTTTCAAACCGGTCTCGAAATCATTAAAAACGCCGGTTATTCTCCGGCGGAAAAGGGAGAAGAACTGGGCCGGCACTTGAAACTGCTCGGAATCATCTTACGGGAGGGGACCGCTGAAACGTTCCTCGAAGAATTATTGCGCGGCGCGCGGACGAATGGACTTGCTCTTGCTCAGGGAATATCCGCCTGCAGCGCTGTTTTTCAGGTACAAAAAATCACTTCCCTTCCGGAAGAAGATCTCCTCCGTCTCGGAAAAGCCCTGTTCGAAAGTTCCCTTCCTCCTTCAGGATACGATTCCCTGCCCTCGTTTTTTCTCAAGGGCCAGGTGAACAGAATTTCGGAACGTGATATATTGGAAATCGCCCTTCGGGTTTTTGAAAACGGCGGTGGGCTGATTCAACTCGAACGTGAACTCAGCAGAAGGATGCGGAAACGATGAGACGGTTTTTTATCGCAGTTTTGCTGCTACTTATCATACCATTTTCTCTGACGGCGGAGAGTTTTCTCGGGGCCGGCACGTTTCTTACCCTTTCATCCGTGTCACAGCCGGCATTGACACCGGCATTCTACTTTACCGGCGGCTTTGATGTCTTCAAACCTGCCGGGAACAGGTGGAGCGTTTTTGCAAACGGGGGCGGTAAAGTTTCGCTCTATCCGGGCAGCCTCGATTTCGGCGGAAAAGCGTATCTTACCGGCGACGTCAGCTACCGCGGCGATCTTTTGTTCACCCGGCTTGAACTCGGCTCCTATTTTGAACATGGTTCGTGGCAGGCCGGCGCTATGTTGGAAAATTACGGAGAATTGTATTTTTCCTTGGATTTTCAAAATATTTCCATATTTACAAGCCCTACGGGGGTTTGGGAAATAGACGAAGGCGGACATACCGCCGGGGTGGAAGGCGTGTTTGGGCTTTCCGCAGGTATCGGCAGCATGGTCCTTTCTCCGGCGGTAAACGGCGGCCTCAAATGGATCCCTTCAGGCGGACTCGAAACTTCATACGGCGCTTCCGCGGAAATGATCTGGTATCCCGGGGTTCCCCTGACTGTTACCGCCGCCGCGGGGTTCCTGCGTACCGACTCGGCGTACACAGAAACAGTCATCTCCGGCGAGGACCCTCTCCCGGTGGACAACGGCTGGACTATTTACTGGAAACCGGAGAGCGTAATTTTTCTCGGCAGCCGGTTCGACCTCCGCATAGGACTCGACGGTTCATTCACCTTCAAGGACTACAACTTGATCAATGCCGACGGAACATTCGGCGCGCAAAAAGAATACCGGCTGTACGGTGAACCGGAACTTAGTCTTTCCTTTGCCGCGACCCCCCGGCTTGATCTGCAGTTTCAAATCGGCATGGAGTTTCTCTATTCCAACTCCTCCTATCTGAATATGGTCTCGGGAACAGCGGACCTCTCGGCGAGCATCTGGTTTTGACCCCGCGCCGCCAACGCGCCTTGACACAATTGCCGCTAAGGAGTATTTTAGTCATAGGTTTTCGGGGCAGGGTAGGTCCTTCCGCGGCAGTTTAAAAAGCAGAAGGATGATTCCCGACCGGCGGTTAAAGTCCGCGAACCCTGTGGAGACGCAGGATTGAACCGGTGGAATTCCGGTACCGACGGTATAGTCCGGATGGGAGAAAGCAGTAAGCTGCATATTTTTTTTGCAGCACCGTTTTACTGCATATTTAAATGCCTCCGATCAGCTTCAGCACGGTCCCGAACCGACGGAATGTAGATGAGGAGGAAGGATATGCATACCATTGAAGGGAACGCCCAGGGTAAAAACCTGCGGTTTGCCGTTATTCTCACCCGCACGGATGATTCAAAAGAAAAGCAGTTTCTCAAAGGCGCCCTCGAGGCACTCATCGGACACAGCACAGCCGAGGACGCCATCACGACCGTCCGCGTGCCCACGGTATGGGACCTGCCGCTGACGCTGGAGAAAATTATAAAGAGCAGCGCTTACGACGCTGTTATAGCAATGGGAATAGTTGCCCGGTCCGGGTGCGCGGAAGAAGAAGTGCGGAAAAAAATGACCGCGGTTTCCGTAAATGCCGAAAAGCCGGTGGTCTTCGAGCTGGTAAGCGACCTGACGGCGTCGGAAGGCGCTGAAAACCGCATGGAAGCTATCGGAAGGGCCACAGCCCTGCGGACACTCGAAGTCACTGACCTGCTTCGAAGAATCGGGAAACATGAGCTCGAACATATGACCAGAGAAGCCACTCTTTAAAAAAAACTTCCCTTTAATCTTTGACATTTCTTCCCTCCGGCGGTAAACTAAAAAACAGACACCGCATATGTATGCTTCCGTTCAGACGACAAAGTTATCAGGCTCTATTTCTATTCCCGGTTCGAAATCCCATACCATCCGCGCTCTCATCATTGCGACCCTTGCCGAAGGTACGAGCCGGATCACCGCCCCTCTGCATTCGGCCGACACCCGTTCCTGCTTGAACGCGTGCAGAGCGCTGGGGGCCGACATCCGTGAAGAAGACGGGGATTTCGCGGTTACCGGTACGGGAGGAAAGATTACCGCGCCTAAAAACCCGATCGACGTTGGGAATTCCGGCACAACGCTCTATCTGGCGGCAGGAGCGGCGGCCCTTGCCGGCGGGCCTGTCACCATTACAGGGGACGAACAGACGAAAAAACGGCCGATCGAGCCGCTCCTCGCGGCTTTGCGGGACCTCGGCGCCGAGGCATATTCGATTAATAATAACGGCTCCCCCCCGATAACGGTAAAAGGTCCTATACGGGGCGGTAAAACTTCTATAGAATGTCCGACTAGTCAGTATCTTTCGAGTCTGCTTCTTTGTACGCCCTTGGCCGGCGGCAATTCTGAAATATCAGTCCCCCTGCTCCACGAGGAGCCATACGTTGAGATGACGCTCCGGTGGCTCCGGGAGCAGGGGCTTTCTTTTAACCGCCAGCGCTTTAAGCGCTTTTTTATTTCCGGCGGACAGCGATACCGCTCATTTTCCAAGCGCGTCCCCGCTGACTTTTCCTCCGCGACCTTTCCGCTCTGCGCGGCCGCTCTTACGGGTTCGCGAATTACGGTATGCGGCCTGGACCCCAAAGACAGCCAGGGAGACCGAGAGGTTGTGGCCATGCTTGAAGAGCTGGGATGTTCGGTCGATTGGGCTGATTCGACTATACTGATCACCGGCCCGGAAAGAGAAGCCGGAAAGACCCTTACGGGAAGCGAACTCGACATGAACGCGACCCCCGACGCCTTACCCGCGTTGGCGGTTACCGCCTGCTTTGCTGAAGGGGAGACCAGGCTTGTAAATGTTCCGCAGGCGCGGCTTAAAGAAACGGACCGGATCGCGGTAATGCGCACGGAACTCGAAAAGATGGGCGCGGACATCATGGAACGTGAAGACGGGCTGATCATCAACGGAAGACCGCAGAACGGGAAGCCGAGGGGGCTCAAACCTGCCGACTTTATTCATAAAGCGGGCATCGAGGCGACGAAAACCATGGATGCTTTTCCTGTAAAAAAAACCGGGGCGGCACAGAAGCGGAGAACCGCGGTCCTGCCGGGCGGCCCCGCCGCGGAAGCCGGCCTCGAAACCGACCTGCTCCCCGGATTAAAGGGCGCCGAGGTAAACGGACACAGCGACCATCGGGTTGTCATGGCCCTCGTGATTGCCGGATTAGGCGCTTCGGGAAACACGACCGTCGAAACGGCGGAGGCGGCGAATATTACTTACCCCGGATTCTTTCAAGCCCTCGAATCTCTTGGTGCAAAGGTTACAATCACGAACAGATGAACGGCGACAAACACACCACCGCACAGATCCGGATGGCGGTCTTTATACTTCTAGGCATCATTTTTACGGGCACAGGCGGTTATGTAATCATCGAAAAGTGGCCGATTTTCGATGCCCTTTACATGACCATTATTTCCATCACAACCACGGGGTATAAAGAAATCCGGGACCTCTCCACACCGGGGCGTGTGTTCACAATATTTATTATTGCCTCCGGCGTAATAACGTTAGCATACATCGCGGGAAAAGCCGCGCAATTTTTAATTCGTTTCTATATGACACAGAGAAGAAAAATGAAAAGAAAAATCAATTCGTTAAAAAACCATTACATCATCTGCGGATACGGGCGGATGGGAAGGATCATCGTGGAGGGACTCCGCGAGGCGGGCATTCCCTTTGTGATTATCGAAAAAGAACGGGAGATTTCCGAGGCCCTGGCAGATATAAACTTCCTCCACATTCAGGGGGACGCCACCTCCGATGAATCACTCCAAGAAGCGGGTATCGAGCGGGCGAAGGGGATTGTTACCGTACTCCCGACGGACGCGGAAAACGTATTCACCACGTTAAGCGCCCGGGGAGTGAATCCCGAGCTGTTTATCGTGGCCCGGGCGGTTGCAGCGGAAACGGGAGAAAAACTGAGGAGGGCGGGGGCCAATCGGGTCGTAAAACCGTTGGAAATAGCGGCAAACAGGATGGTACACTTGTTGATCCGGCCCGGGGTAATGGATTTTATCGATCTCGTGATCCGCGGGACTTCGGTAGACCTCAAAATAGAAGAAATCCCGATCAGGGCGCGCTCTCCCATGATCGACCGGAAGATTTCGGAGTTCATTAACCGGCGGAACCTAAACATGCTCGTAATCGGAATTTACCGAAGCGACGGTTCCTTCGTGTACAACCCAACCGCCGACGACCTCATCAAAGAGGGTGACAAACTGATCGCCATGGGAAAGCAGGACGATTTCGCCACCCTCCGTGAGCTCTGCCGGGTGAAATAGGCGGCGCCCGGGCCGGCTAAAGCGACTTTGCGAGCACCGCATTGAGTCTTTTAACAAACTCCGCGGGTTTCTTCAACTCAACTCCCTCAACTAAAAGCGCCTGTTCGAAGAGAAGGTGGCTTACATCTTTAATCGTTTCGTCGTCCTTGTCCTTGAGCCCCTCGATAATCGGGTGTTTCGGATTGATCTCTAAAATCGGTTTAAAGTCCGGCAGCTCCTTTTGCCCCATCGCCTTGAGCAGGTGCTGCATTTGAACGGTAGGATCACTTTCGTCCGCTACGATGCACGAAGGGCTGTCGCTCAATCGGGCGCTCGCCTTTACGTCTTTGACCAAATCTCCTAAGGCTTCCTTGATCTTGTCGATAAGAGGCTTTACTTCCTTTTCCTTCTTCTTGTCCGTCTCGGTCTTAAGCTCCTCCGCGGCGCCGGTCCGGTTGACGGACTTGAACTCCACGTCCCGGTATTTCCCTACCGCGGGCACGATGATGTCGTCGATTTCATCGTCCATGATGAGCACTTCGATATCCTTGCTCTTATACGCCTCTAAGAGCGGTGAATTCCTCAAGGTATCTTCTTTTTCTCCGGCGATATAATAGATCGCCTTTTGATCATCCTTCATTCGCTCTTTGTATTCCGCCAGACTTACAAAGCCCTCCCGTTCGGTGGTCTTGAACCGTACCAATTCGAGCAGGGTTTCCCGATTGGCGAAATCGGAATAGAGTCCTTCTTTCAAAGGGCGGTTATACTGGGCGATAAATTCGCCGTATTTTTCCGGGTTGTTCTCGGCTAATGACTGGAACTCAGCCAATACTTTCTTGACCGATGCGGACCGAATATTGGTCATGACCCTGTTCTGCTGGAGAATCTCCCTGCTGATATTCAAGGGGAGGTCTTCACTGTCGATAATTCCCCGAAGAAACCGGAGGTATACCGGCATGAGCTCTTTCTCACTGTCGGTAATGAACACCCGCTTCACATACAGTTTGACGCCGGGGCGGTAGTCCGCCTGATACATGTCAAAAGGCGCGGTCTTCGACACATAGAACAGGGTCGTGTATTCGAGTGTTCCTTCCGCCTTGGTATGGATATAAAGAAGCGGATCTTCGGTGTCGTGGGATATGGTCTTGTAGAACTCATTGTAGTCCTCGTCGGTCAACTCCGATTTCGAACGCCGCCACATGGCGGAAGCAGTATTGATCTGCTCCACCTTTTCGTCGTATTCAAGGTAGATGGGAAAAGGGATATGATCGGAATACTTTTTGATGATATTCTCGATCTGCCATCTGGAAGCATACTCCTTTCCTTCTTCATTCAAAAAGAGGGTCACGGTGGTACCCTGACTGCCGCGTACCGTTTCCTCTACGGTAAACTCGCCTTTTCCGTCGCTGGTCCAGATCCACGCCTTGTCCTCCCCCGCCTTGCGGCTTACTACCTCGACCTTGTCCGCCACCATAAAGGAAGAATAGAACCCTACGCCGAACTGGCCGATGAGATTGGAGTCTTTTTTTGCGTCTCCGGAAAGCCGATTCAGGAAGTTTTTAGTCCCGGAACGGGCAATGGTCCCAAGATTTTCCTCGAGATCCTTATCGTTCATACCGATGCCCGTGTCCGATACCGACAAGGTTTTTTTGTCTTTATCGTCAAAGGTAATGTCGATCCGAGGCTCAAAATCCATTTTTTTAAACTCTTCGTCCGTTAATGTCAGGTATTTGAGTTTGTCCAGGGCATCGGAGCTATTTGAGATAAGTTCCCTTAAGAAAATCTCCTTATGAGAATAGAGCGAGTGTACAATAAGATGCAGTAACTGAGATACTTCTGTTTGAAACCGATATGTTGCCATTGCATTCTCCTTACTTTTTTGGAAATATACTAAAATTATATTTGACGGGCAAACGGTTCAGGCGTTTACGTTGATATTTACCTTGCGCTGTGGTAACCTTTAATTTGGGCCGATTATATACAGGGGGATACAATGAATAGATTTCCGTCCATACTGCCAGGCGTCGCACTTATTCTAATTCTAAGTTTCGCATCCTGCGGAAAAGAAGGGCCCGAGAGCGTACAGCCGGAGCCGGGGGAAACCGCCCCGACCGAAGCTGTGACGGAAACGGAAGAGCTGCCGCCGGTAAAACCGCCGGAACACATGCAGGGGATTATCACCTTTTTCTCCGGAAATGTGTACATCCTGCACGGGCAGGACGAGTTTATCGCCGAAATCGGCGACCACGTGGAAAAGGAAGACGTTTTAATCGTCGAGGCTGCTTCTTATTGTGAAGTCCAATTCGGAGATACCGCGGTCGTACGCATCCAGGAAAATACCGAAGTGGCAATGAAAGATATCAATGTTTCCCCGGGTGGGTCCGACGTCAACCTCGACATGAAAACCGGCTCCGTCCTCTGCAAGGTGAAAAAATTGACCGGAGCGGAAGATTTCAAAGTCCAGACCCAGACGGCGGTCTGCGGCGTGCGGGGGACCGAGTTCTCAGTAACCGCGGATGAGCGGAAAAAAACGGTCTTAGCAGTCAAAGAGGGGGCAGTAGCGGTGCTTCCTTCTTCCGTAGATATCGACATGCTGAAAGAGCAGGCAGGAGAGGAAAACGAGGAACTGATCGCAATCTTAGAGGACCTCGAAAAATCCGCTCCCGTGGTATCGGCGAACGAAGAAATCAATCTTGATGAGAAAACCCTCGAAGAGACCGATAAAGCCGTCCGGGCTGTGGAGAAAATCGTAATGGAGATCGTCGAAGAGGCGAAGCAGCCGGTGAAAACAGGGAAAATCGACCCCGCGAAACTTGCCTCACTCTCTAAGGCGGTGGAAAAAACAAAACAAGAAGTGGCGAAAAAGGTCGCTCCTCCCGGGCAGATCTCCCCGGCGAATAAAGAGAAACTCGATAAAATCGACGATCTTACCATGATCGAAGTGAAAGAGCCGAAGCTGGTCAAAATCGCCGTACGGACCGAGCCGGCGAGCGCGGCAATTACGGTCAACGGCAGGGAGGTCGGCAGCGGCGCCTTTTCCGGAATCTACGCCGCCGGCGAGGAATTGAGGATTTATATCGCTCATCCGGGTTATCACGATCATACCCTCGAAATTATCGCTTCCAAAGAGACCGGCAAGCTGTATAAAGTGAAACTCATGCAGGACGAAGGCCAAGACAGGGCCGAGACCGAGGGCATCAGCACCGCCGAAAAGCCCGGCAGCGGGACCGCCGAGGGTACCGCAGCTGCGGCGGCCGATAAAGGCACGGCGGACAAAACCGCGGTAAAAGAAGCCGGCGGTAAGGAACAAGCCGTGATGGGCGCCGTGGAAATTACCGCGCGGCCCGCGGACGCCGCCATCCTCTTGGACGGAAAACAGGTTGCTACCGGGACATACCGGGGCCGCCATGAGGCCGGGAGCACCCTCACCTTTACCGTCACCAGACGGGGATACGCACGGCAGAAGATCGAGGCAAGGGTAACCGAAGAAGGGACCGGCAGGACGGTGACCTTGATTCCCCTCCCGGTAGAAGTAGACGTTGCGGTAAGTAAAAGCCCGATTGTCGGCAACCTGATAGTCGACGGGAACCGGATCATTGCGGCGGACGGCGACGGCTCGGTCTATGCGGTGGACATAGAGGGAAAGTTGATTTGGCGCGTGGATACAAAGAACAGCCCGAACGAAAATTCTTCCCCCTTATTAATCGGCGGCAGAATTTATTTTTCAGGCTCAAAAGAGCTCGTGGTTATCGCGCCGGATTCCGGCCGGGTCATTCAGCAGACGGCCTTAGACGGCTCTTCGGCACATCTTTTCGGGCGCCGGGCCGTGGAAACGGCCGGAACGGTCTATTTTCCCGCCAACAATGATATAAGGGTGCTCGATACCGGCAGCGGTTCCTTCGGCCGGGAAATACCGATTCCGAAGGGGTCCCGGATGACTCCCGCGGTATGGAAAGGAAAACTGGTTATCGCCAACCTGGAAGGGTCGCTTCTCATTATAGACCCGGCTGCCAAAAACCCCGTGTTAGCCTCGGTTTCGACGGCGGCGGTGCAGCCGATTGCAATCGCCCCGACCATTATCGGCGATTTAGCCGTTTTCTCGGGACGTAAAGGCACGATGGTCTGCGTCGACCTCTCATCGGAAAAAACCGTATGGGAAAAGAAACTGCCGGGCAACGCCTCGGTGTTCACCGACATCGCCTGTGACGGAAAAGGGCTCTACGCCTACGCAAAGGGAAGAATCTTTGCCGTCTCTCTCCAAGACGGCTCGGACCTGTTTCCTTCAATTGAAAACGCAACCTCCGCGCCTCTCTGCTCCGGGGACCGGTTTTACTATGGTTCGGGGAATTATCTCGTATACCGAAAAGCGGGCGACGGATCGGTAATAAAACAAATTGAAGTTTCCGGTCAAATCACCGCCAGGCCCGCGGCGGCAGGCGCAAAAATTACAGCGGGAACTTCAACCGGACACATCCTCGTTATGAACCCCTAGGGTCCGTAATGTCGCCGTATCTTACCATCATTCTAAAAATCGCCCCGATTATTGCGCTCTTCCTGATCGGCGCCCTTCTTAGGAAGATCGATTTTTTCAAAGCCGAAGTCGTGGCGGGTTTAAAAAAACTGGTTGTAAACATCACCCTGCCGAGCCTTCTGTTTTTGGCCTTTGCCTCATCGAATCTTAAGCTTTTCCATCTCCTCGTGGTAGGGGCAATCTTTCTGGTGTGCCTCGCCATGCTCTATCTCGGCCGGGGCATTGGAAAGGCAATCAGGGTCCCTTCCCCCTATTTTCCCTTTCTCCTTGCGGGGTTCGAGACCGGGATGCTCGGCTACGCTATCTACACCACGGTAGTCGGCCTCGAGCACATCGACAAGCTCGCCCTGATCGACCTAGGCCAAGTACTCTTTGTTTTCTTTGTCCTCATGCCGATGCTCATAAAAATTCGGGGGCAGGCAGGATCGGCGAAAGAAGTAGGAAGGCTTTTCATCACCTCCCCGGTGATTGTTTCCATTTTCGCCGGGATCGCCGTGAGTCTCATCCACCGCGGGATCCCGATTTTCGGCAACCCCGCCTGGAGGACGATTGAAAATCTCGCGACCATGGTCGGTTCCGTAACCACTCCGCTTATCTGTATCGTCATCGGGTTCGAATTAAAGTTTGCAGGCGGAAAACTTGGCGACTCGATTAAAACGATTGCGATACGGACGGCGCTGCTCGTGGCTGCGGCCGTTCTTTTAAACCGATTTTTTCTCCGCGGGGCCTTAGGCCTCTCCCCCCTCCATGAATATGCCCTCATGACCATGTTCGTCCTTCCTCCACCCTTTGTCATCTCGGTATTCATGGATGAAAAGGACACAAAGAACAACCACTATGTGGCAAATACCCTCTCGTTAAACACCCTGGTGTCCGTCGGGATGTTTATTATCGTCTCCTTGATTTAGGAATCGGTCTCGGGTATGCTGATAAAAATACCCATTTTGAGGAGAGGATAGATGAAATCAGTATTCGGCGTTTTAGTTGGAAACCGCGGATTCTTTCCCGACGAACTGGTCAAAGAAGGCCGCGAAGAAATTATACAAGTATTGGACAAAAACGATTGTGAAACCGTTATGCTGACCCCCGAGGACACGGAACTCGGCGCGGTGGTCACCCTCGAGGATGCAAAAAAGTGCGCAAAGCTCTTTAACGAAAACAGAGACAGGATTGACGGTATCATTCTTACCCTGCCGAATTTTGGTGAAGAGCGGGGCATCGCCGACACCTTTAAGCTGCTCGATTTTCAGGTGCCGGTCCTCATCCAGGCAAGTCCGGACGATCCAAAACGATTGAGCATCGACCGGCGGCGGGACAGTTTCTGCGGGAAAATTTCCGCCTGCAACAACCTGCTCCAGTACAATGTTCCGTTTTCCCTTACGAAGAGCCACACCGTCTCCCTCACCGGGGCCGAGTTTCAGGAAGATCTCGAACGGTTTAAGGGAATCTGCCGGGTAGTGAACGGGTTCTCCGGCGCCCGTATCGGCGCGGTCGGCGCGCGGCCCGCCGCATTTAATACCGTCCGGTACAGCGAAAAAATCCTGGCCGATTACGGCATTACCGTAGAAACCGTCGACCTCTCTGAAATCTACGGGCAAATTGAAAAACTAAGCGACAGCGATTCCGAAGTCAAAGGGAAACTTACCGATATTACTTCCTACGTGACAACCGACGGCGTTCCTGATGCCGCCCTCCTCCGGATGGCGAAACTCGGCGTCGTGATCGATCGATTTATCGCGGAAAACGAACTCGATGCAACGGCGGTCCAATGCTGGACGTCAATGGAAGAGTATTTCGGCGTGGTCCCGTGCACCATTATGAGTATTTTGAGCAATTCCTTGAAGCCGAGCGCCTGCGAAGTGGATGTAACCGGCGCGCTTTCGATGTATGCCCTGCAACTGGCCGCGGACGGCCCGAGCGCGCTCCTCGACTGGAACAATAACTATGCGGACGATCCGGATGCCTGTGTGCTCTTTCACTGCAGCAACCTGCCGAAGGCGGTCTTTCAGGAGATGCGGATGGATTTTCAGGAAATCATTGCCGGGGGCGTAGGAAAAGAGAACACCTTCGGGACCTGTGTAGGAAGGATCAAATCGGGTCCCTTTACCTTCGCCCGGCTCACTACCGACGACACCTCCGGAGGGTTGCTCGGGTATGTGGGGGAAGGTGAATTCGCGGATGAAAACCTTGCCACCTTCGGCGGCTACGGAGTTGCGAGGATTCCCGATCTGCAGCGGCTTATGAAGTTCATCTGCATGAGCGGCTTCGAACATCATGTGGCGGTCAATTTGTCGCAAACGGCGGACATCCTGTCGGAAGCGTTTACCACTTATTTAGGAATCGACACCTACCATCACCGATAAAGGGAAAGGCGCTAATAAATGAACAGATATGAACGTCTTAGAGAGGAAGTGTGGCAGGCAAACAAGGACATCGTCCGGGCGGGTCTCGTGGTCCTCACGTGGGGAAACGTCAGCGGCGCGGACAGAGAAACCGGCGTGTTCGCCATCAAGCCGAGCGGTGTTGGATACGACGATATGAGGCCCGAGGACATGGTGATCGTCTCCATCGAAACCGGAGAGGTTGTGGAGGGAAAGCTTAAGCCCTCTTCCGACACCCCTACCCATCTCGTCCTCTACCGGTCTTTTTCGAATATAGGCGGCATCGTCCACACCCATTCGGCGAATGCCGCCGCCTGGGCCCAGGCGTGCAGAGAAATCCCGTGCTACGGGACGACCCACGCGGACCATTTTTTCGGACCGGTCCCCCTCACGCGGCAGCTCACCACGGATGAAATCGAGAACGCATACGAAGAACACTCCGGCATGGTCATCGTCCGGCGCTTTCAAAGGGACGGCCTTGACCCGGCGCATGTTCCGGGAGTGCTTTTACCCCACCATGGTCCGTTTACCTGGGGAAAGGACCCTGCGGAGGCGGTAAAAAACGCGGTTGCCCTCGAGGCGGTGGCGGAAATGGCCTTAAAGACGGAAGAAGTACGGCCGGATGCTGAATTTACGTCGAAGGCGCAGCTTACAAAGCATTTCTTACGGAAACACGGGCCCGGCGCATATTACGGACAAGCATAAAACGATGAAAACCTACGAAGAAATAAACAGAAAAATCGAAGCGAAAAAAGCGGTTGTCCTGACGGCGGAGGAAGTGATCGACTACGCCGAAAAAAGGGGACTCGACAAAGCGGCGGAAGAGGTGGACGTGGTTACTACCGCCACCTTCGGCCCCATGTGCTCTTCCGGCTGTTTCTTAAACTTCGGCCACAGCGCTCCGAAGATCAGGATCACCGAAGCGTGGATAGACGACGTGCCGGTATACACAGGCATCGCCGCGGTGGACGTCTACTTAGGGGCAACCGAACTCCGCCATAACGATCCGGCGAACATGTACTACCCCGGGGAGTTCCGCTACGGCGGGGGACATGTAATCGAAAAGCTGGTGGCCGGGGAGACGCTGCAGCTGTTCGCCCTCTCTTACGGTACCGATGATTATCCGCGGAAAGAAATCCGCACCTATTTTACCATCCGCGACCTTAATCAAGCGATGATGGTAAACCCCCGGAACTGTTATCAAAACTACAATGCCGCGGTCAACTGCTCGGACAAAATAATCTATACCTACCTCGGGCAGCTGCGGCCGAACATGAAGAATATCGGATACTGCTCGGCGGGACAGCTTTCGCCTCTTTTGAATGATCCGTATTACCGGACCATCGGGATCGGAACGCGGGTGTGGCTTGCAGGGGCCCATGGGCACGTCTATTCCGAAGGGACCCAGCACGCTCCGACCTGCGAGCGGACGAAAAACGGTGTGCCTGCCGAAGGCGCCGGCACCCTTGCGCTGACCGCCGACATGAAGCGGATGGACCGCAAATTTGTCCGCGGCGTGACCCTCAAGGGATACGGCGTTTCACTGGCCTTAGGGGTGGGGATTCCGATTCCGGTCTTAAACCGGCAAATCCTCGAGGAGACTACGGTCCGGGACCGGGACATTTATGCCCAGGTGATCGACTACTCCCTCGACTACCCGCAGAAGACCGGAAAAGTAATCGCTTCGGTAAATTATGAGGAACTCAAAACCGGAAAGGTTATTATCGAAGGGAGAGAAATCGAGACCGGGGCCCTCTCCTCCTACTCCATGGCGAGAGAAATTGCGGGACTGCTGAAAGACGAAATTACCAAGGGAGATTTTCTCATCACCAAACCGATTACTCCCCTGCCGAACGACCAAACGATGAAATCCCTCGAAATACGAGGAGGGAACAATGAAGGATAAAACAATTACGAAAAAATATCTTCTCTCCTTTCCCCGATGCGAAACGGAAAAACCGATCGTCTACCATCTGGTCAAAGACTATAATTTGATCGTGAACATTTTCCGGGCAAAAGTGACACCCGAAGAAGAGGGATATCTCGTTCTTGATCTAACCGGGTCCGAAGAGGACATGAAAAAGGGGATGGAATACGTGCGGACTTTCAATGTCGCCGTCGACGAAGCGACAAAAGGGGTCTATTGGAATGAAGAGGTATGCGTCCAGTGCGGAAACTGTCTTCCCCACTGCCCCACCGACGCGATCCACATTACCAACCGGGAAACCATGGAGATCGCCTTCGACGGGACAAAATGCATCGAATGCCTCAACTGCGTAGAAAACTGCCCCTTCGGCGCCTGCTCGCCCCTGTTTTAGATGCGCCGTTTTATAACCTTTTCGCTTAAACAAGCCCATTACCGGATCGCATCGGACCGGCCCGAGGCAGTAATCGAAGAGATCCGAAGGCTCCGGCTGGAACTTGAAGCCTATATTAAAAAAAATCCGGAATTTGCGTCCTCCTACGGCCCGGTTGCTATTCCCGAGGCCGCCCCCGGCGCCGCTACAGATATACCTGAGGCAGCCGGAAGGATGTTACGGGCGGCGGAAGCGGCGGGAGTCGGTCCGATGGCTGCGGTTGCCGGCACTTTCGCCCAAATGGCGGCGGAAGCGGCTGTTCGAAAAGGCGCGGCGGAAGCGATTGTGGAAAACGGCGGCGATATCTATCTCTATTCGGGGGAGCCGGTGACCGTAGGCATATACGCGGAACGCCTTTCCCTGAAACAGAGGCTCGCTTTTTCCGTCGCGCCGGATGAGCTTCCCCTCGCCCTCTGCTCTTCTTCGAGCAGCATGGGCCATTCGACAAGCTTCGGAGCGTGCGATCTTGTTACCGTTACGGCAAAGGACGCTTCCCTCGCCGACGCAGCCGCCACCGGGGCATGCAACATGGTGCGCAAAGAGAGCGACATTGCGCCCGCGGCTGAGTTTATTGCATCGATTCCGGGAATCGCGGGGGTATTCATCGTGAAAGGAAAAAAAATCGGTATGGCGGGCCGGCTGCCCTCTCTTGCGGCAAGTAAAGACCCGAATTTCACCTGTAAAATCACGAGGGACCCGGACAGCAATTTCGCATTGTAAGACGACCCTATATTCGGCGCGCTGCGCCTTCACATAATTACTGCCTGAAGGTATTCACAGCCTCCCGTTCTATCGCCAGCCCATGGTGATGACGTTCATAATAGCGGTCGAAACCCTCGACATCGGCGGGGTCCGGTTGCAAGGCGGTACCGATACTTTGTTCAAATACTGCATCCAGATAGCCCGCAAGATTATTTTTTTCTCCGCTCCGGACCATAAAGGCCGCCAACAGGGCCATACCCCAGGCGCCCCCTTCACCGGCTGTATCGATGAGACTTACCGGGACGCGTGTCGCCGCGGCCATGATGCGCTGACCCACCTCAGGGGTCTTAAAAAAACCGCCGTGCCCGCGAATCTCATCCACTACGACTCCTTCCCGTTTTATCAGGATGTCGAGACCGGTCCGAAGGGCGCAAAGCGACCCAAACAGATGGGAACGGAGAAAATTCTCCAAACGCAGCTCCGTCTCCGGCCGGCGGACAAAAAGCGGGCGTCCCTCATGAAAGCCGGTAATATGTTCTCCGGACACGTACCCATAGGAGAGCATCCCCCCGGCGTCCTTGTCTCCTTTCAGGGCGAGAGGCAGCAGCTTCCCATAGAGATCATCCGCATCCGCGTCCAATCCGAGGGCTTTCGCCGCCTGTCCCAAAAGAGAAATCCATGCGTCTAAATCAGATGTACAATTATTGGAATGGGCCATACCGACCGGCTTCCCGTCCGGCGTGAGAACCAAATCGATTTCAGGATGGACCGCGGACAGCTTCTTTTCCAACACGATCATAGCAAAGACCGAGGTCCCTGCCGAGACATTGCCGGTCCGTTCCCGAATGCTGTTAGTGGCAATCATTCCGGTACCTGCATCGCCCTCGGGCGGACAGAATGGGATGCCTCCATCTAAATCTCCTGAAGGATCGAGCAAGTCCGCCTTTTCCTTAGAGAGATATCCGGCATTTTTTCCGGCAGAAAGAATGTCCGGCAGAATTGCACGCAGCTTCCACGGATACCCTTTTTCAGCTGCCAACCGGTCGAACCTATCGACCATAACCGAATCGTAGTCTCCGGTTTTCGTATCCACGGGGAACATTCCTGATGCTTCCCCGATTCCCAGCACACGCTCATCGGTCAGCTTATAGTGGATATAACCGGCAAGGGTAGTGATAAAATCGATATTTTCAACATGTTTTTCTCCGTTGAGGATAGCTTGATAGAGATGGGCTATACTCCAGCGCTGCGGAATTTGGAAATTAAACAATTTTGTGAGCTCTTTCGAAGCCTGTTCGGTAATATTATTACGCCAGGTCCGAAAAGGAGTAAGAAGCCGGCCGTTCTTATCTAACGCGAGATATCCATGCATCATGCCGCTGAACCCGCCTGCCGCAAACCGGGTCAACTGGATGCCGTACTTGTTTTTTACGTTTTCTTTCAAATCGGCTAAGCAGCCGGCGGCGCCCTTCCAGACCTCGTTCATATCGTAGGTCCAAATGCCGTCAACAAGCTTGTTTTCCCATGTATAAGAACCGGAAGCCAACGGTTTACTGTCCGGGCCTATTAAAACCGCTTTAATCCGAGTTGAACCGAACTCGAATCCCAGAACCGAAGAGCCTTTCTTTATATATTCCGCCGCCTTTTCATTATTCATGGTATCCTCCTAAATTGTCACAATTTTGTCCGGAGACAATTCTTCCACGAAAATATTCTCATACCGGTCGGAGTGGTAGGTCTTGTGCCGCCCTGGGTAGAACGTCTCGGCAAAAAAGTAAAAAACATCGGTCAAGTCGTTAAAAGAATTGGTCACACTGTAGCGGTAGAAGCATTTCTTCGTGTTGAGCACCTCTTTCCAGTTCTCTTCTTCCACCAGGGTGGGATCGGTGAGTTTTCTAATTCTCGAACGCAGGCTGCCGATCCAGACCCGGGCGATGTAAAAGCGGTTGAGTTTCTTCCGCTTGTCTTGAAAATAGAGTTCGAAAAGTCCCGACATAGCGGGAACTTTTTTAATGATCTCGTACCGGTCAACTTCGGCCAGCGGGGACCATCGAACGGTAAAATAAACCGCCCCTTCGTTATCGACCCGCTTTGTAATCAGAGGTTCCATTGGCTTCATTGTATCTGCCGGAAAAGGAGTGTGCAAGGGGACGGGAAATTTGACGATTTAGGAAAATTTTCCTATAATAGATAGGGAGGTTATCGGTTGAAAATTTTACTCGCCGAAGACAATAAGATTAACGCAAAAGTTACCACCCTGTTTCTCTCAAAGATGGGTCATATCAGCAAGGTGGCTGAAAACGGGGAAGAGGTCATGCGTATTCTTGAAAAAGAATCCTTCGACGTGATTCTGATGGACCTCGAAATGCCCGTTGTAAGCGGAATCGATGCAACGGAAATGATCCGTAACGGGGAATGTGAACATATACCAAAAGACATTCCAATTATCGCCATGACCGCGCACACGGAAGATGAAATAAAGGACCTCTACCCGGATATCGAGGTCGACGGATACCTCACCAAACCGTTAGACAAGAACAAACTAGCGGAAATACTCCACTCCGTCTCACCGTCCCTTCCCTGACAACGCCGCTTTTGTCTCGTTCAATTGACTAATATGCAAATTTATTACAAGGTTTCACCGTGTTCATGATATCAAAAATATTCCAGGTTTTTCTATTCCCACCCGGATTTTTTCTCATACTGCTTGCCGCGGCCCTCGTTTTTTTTGCCCTCAGAAAGCGGAAAATCGCCCTTGGGTTCCTGTCAGCCTCGGTCTTGTTTCTCTACCTTTTTTCTATCGAACCGGTCAAAAACCTGCTTCTCTTTCCATTAGAGGAAGCGTATCCGCCTCTTACCGCCTCTGAACTCCCGCAAGACGGATGTATTGTTGTCCTCGGCGGAGGAACTGTTGCCGCGTCCCCTGCGGAAGGCTATAACACAAGTCTTCACCCCGATTCACTCAAGCGGCTTATCTACGGTTACCGGCTTCATCGGCAAACCGGGTTTGATATGATCGTTTCCGGCGGGTCGGCCTTTCTTCCCGAGGAGCGCGAGCCGGAGGCCGAAGCGGCCCGCCGGCTGCTTGGCGAACTGGGGGCGCCCGAAGACGCCGTCATCGCCGAAGGCGAAAGCAGAAACACCTGGGAAAACGCACGTGAGACCGCGGCGATCATCCGCGGCCGGTGTTCAGCCGTTGTTCTCGTTACCTCCGCCTACCATATGAAGCGCAGCATGGCCTGCTTCGAGGCGGCCGGCCTTTCCTGTATCTCCGCACCCACGGACTACAAGATCGATCGCGTTCCCTTTACCTTTCGAAGCTATCTTCCTGCGGTAAGTTCCCTGACCGGCTGTGCAACGGCCCTCCGGGAATATTGGGGGCTGCTCTATTACAGGATTTTTTATGGAACATAAAAAAAACCTCGACAAGGCATTAATCGTAAGCCTCAATCCCACTCTGCAAAAAACCCTCGTCATCGACCGGTTCGAAACAGGAGGAGTAAACCGGTCGAAGGAATATCTGTTCAACGTTGGCGGAAAGGGAGCGAACTGCGCGCGAATTCTTACCCAGCTTGGGCGCCGGTGCGTGTATCTGACCCAGGCAGGCGGAATAATGAAGGATTTTTTTCTTTCCCGGCTAAAGGAGGACAGCATTCCGGTTGCATGGGTGGAATCCGGTTCGGAAATCCGGTTCTGCTACACCATTATTGTAAAAAACCCCTTTCAGGCCACGGAAATTACCGAACACGGCGAACAGGTAGCCGATACCGCGGAAGAAGCGGTCCGTGACCGATACAGTAAACTCCTTGACGAGTGCGGGACCGTGGTGATTGCGGGCTCCCGCACTCCGGGCTTCTCCCGGCATATTTATCTCGACATGATGAAAGAAGCCCGGAGCCGGAACAAACGGCTGGTGCTCGATCTTACGGGAACCGATCTTGCGGACTCGCTAAAATTTTCTCCCGATGTGATAAAGATCAACCTCTATGAGTTTATCACCACATTTTTGCCGGAGGCGAAACTTACAGACCAGAAAATAGACGACAACTGGTACGGTCCGGTTGCCGAACGGGGGCGGGAGCTCTTTGAAAACCACGGGACGAGGTTTGTCCTTACTAACGGGGTCCGAGACACTCTTGTCATTGAGGGTGAACATACCGTCAGGATAACCCCGGAGCAGTTGGAGCCGGTCAATCCCATCGGGTCCGGGGATGCAGTGACCGGAGGCGTTACCGCGGGGCTTCTCGAGGGAAAAGACCTGCGTACAGCCGCGAAACTCGGGCTTGAATGCGCGCGGCGCAATGTCGGACTGCTAAAAATCGGCACAATTGAATAGTCTTTCCATCCTACTGCTTGACATCATTTCAAGAAAATACATACAATAGCAGTATTATTGGGGGTGTAGCTCAGCTGGCTAGAGTGCGTGAATGGCATTCACGAGGTCACGGGTTCGACTCCCGTCACCTCCAGTAGGAAGAATATGAGTGATCAGCAGGGAAAGAACAGCGTTTTCTCCGGCGATATCGATCCAGAAATCGCAGACCTCATGGGAATAGAGGAAGAGGAGCCGAAGGAAGACGGCCCTGCCTTCGAAGATCTTTTCGAAGAGGAAAAGGCCGCCGAAACCGCCGAGTCCGAAACGGTCGATTTAAAAAGGGAAGAATTTCCCCAAATCACCCAGTTAGAAGAGCCGCCGAAACCGTATTTTACCGATAAAGACTACTACAAAAAGCTTCTTTCCAGCGGCGGGGAGGCTTCAAAACGGGTACACGAATTACTCACCCGCTTTGTAAAAGCCGAAGATCCAAAAGACAAATCGATGTACCGGAACAAGCTTATTCCGGCATATTGGAACTTTGCCGAACGTATCGCGAGGAAATGCTATAAAGAGCTCCCGGCGCAGCAGATGCTCCTTCTTCGGTTCGGAGTTCTTTCACCGACCCTCATTTCCGCCGAACAGCGGCAAATCATCTCCAAGATTATCTATGAAAACAACACCGGGGAACCGGTTCATTACGCCGACGAATGGCTTAAAAAAGTCGCCCTCGGCGAGGTCAGGTCCTCAGCCACGGACGAAACAAAAATGTCGAAGCGGAACGAAAACCAGAAAGCCCGCACCCTCTACGAAAAGTCACGGGGCCAGAAAGACGTTCAGCTTGGTCTGGTAAAAGGGAAAATCGCCGAAATCGAGACCCTGGAGTCACAACTCAAGGCAAACCTCAACCTTATTTTCGAACGACAGCAGCGGCCCGGCTACCCGGGCCTCAAGGATGTACTCGGGGATGAGCAGCGGACCGCTTTTACCGAGGGGATGGAGCTATTAAAAAAAATCCTTCAGTCAGACAAGGAATTGGCAGGACTCTACCGGCAACTGAAAGAGGCGGAAGAGCGTCTCGAGGAAATGAAGGAAAAACTGGAAGAACTCGGCGACCAGGCCGGGGTGGATGACGAAGGAATCGCTAAGGAGTTTCAGACCGTCCGGCAAATGGCAAAACTCTGCGTCGGCCGGCAGGGCAATCATCTGCCCATCATCATGAAACAGTATGTGCGGTCCAACCTCATGGACATTCTTACCCGGGAAAACGTGATCAGGGAAATGGCTTCCATCGAAAGCCTCGACCCCGGACTATTCTTAAGGACCTTCAAGCGGCAGACTAACCGCATTGTTCCTCACGTCATTCTCCTGCCGTGCTACGGCGACAAGGGAATATGCTGGGAACCCTTCGAACGGTATAACCGGGCGACCAGCCGGGGGCGAATCGCAATTCCGATGTATCCGAAAGATATAAAAACCGCGGTCCTCTACGCCCTTGCAGACCTGAGATGGCAGGTCGCCAAGGAAAAGGCGCAGCATTACTGGATGGAAGAGGGTTTGACGGGAAAATACTACCAGTATTTTGAAGATCATAAGATGAGGGGAGACGTCAAAGAAGCTTTCATTCAGGATTATATTCTCTGGATCAATAAAGAAAGCGAAGGGACCCAGAAACTCACCCGTGAAGCACGGGGGGTTTTCTGGCGGAATATACCTTTCCCCCAGCATATCAAAGACAAACTGAAGCTTCGCGGGTTTGTCTATGATGAATTGTATAAAAAAGACAAGAATATCGCCATGTCCGACGGATACTAGCCCGTCTGTCTGCCTAAGGGCCGCCTGAATTATCGCTTTCGGAACCGCCTTCGCCCTGACCGCTTCGGTTTTTGAAAATCGGATGAAAATGTTTTTCCATGTCGACCCGTTTCGAAATCAGCCGTACGACCCTGTGATAAATGAAAAAAGATGCAATAATAGCGCCGAAAAAGATGACGATCATCAGTAAACTCCGTATCCCCGGCGGAACGTCGTTTAGAGGCAGCGCCGAGAGGAGAAGGAAGCCGAGTACCGCGAGGATCGCCATAACAATAAGATTGAAGAAGGTAGCGCCGATTACAAAGAGAAATGTATTCACCCGCTTATCCATCGTTTTCCGCCTCTTCTTTCTTTCCTGCAAAGAGTATCGACACAAAGAGAATGATCCCGCAGACTACGACGCTCGAATCGGCAAGATTAAAGGTCGGCCACCGCTCCATGCCGAAAAGACCGTAAAATTTAAAGTCGATAAAATCGACCACCCCTTCCGCACGGAATATACGATCGATCAAATTCCCAAGGCCTCCGCCGAGAATTCCGGCAATGGCCCACCGCTGTAACTTGGTAAACTCGTCGCTCCTAAAATAGTAAACCAGCAGGGCGGCGAGGACGACCAGAGGAGCTATAGTAAACAATACCGATCGGAGGCCGGCAGAGACGCCGGCCCCGAGGCTAAAGGCCACCCCTAGGTTCCGCGTGTGAATAATCCTTAAAAAATCGCCGAAGATTCTCGCCCCTAGGGTATGTTTTTCGATGGTCGCTACGATAACCGCCTTGGAAATTTGATCTGCCGCGATAACGGCGGCGGTTAAAATAAATGGAAACAGTCGTTCTTTGGTTTTTTTCGTTATGTTCATCTGTCTATATAATCCTGTTATTTAGAGTCCGGTCGGGTTGTCGATAAACGCAGTCTCGAGCCTGGTATCCAGGCCGCATTTTTCCGATAGATTTTTCACTCCCCAAACTTCGGTATTGTAGTGTCCCCCCGCAATGACGTTGATCTTCCCCTCGAGCGCCTGGTGATACATCACATGGGAGGCATCGCCGGTAATGTATAGATCGAGTCCCTCATCAAGGGCCTGGGCGAGTTCGTGGGTGGCCCCGCCCGAAATAATTCCCACCCGCTCTATTTGTTCAGGGCCGAAGGGGAGAATGCTCAGAGCGTTCTCCTTCGGAATCTCCAGTTTTGCAAGCACCCCTTCCATCGTCAGCGTCGAGGAAAGGGTACCCTTCCAGCCGATGGACATCCCGTGATACTCGCCGAACGCTGCAAGCTCATTTAGGCCGAGTTTTTGGGCGAGGGACACATTATTTCCCAGATGCCGGTCCATGTCCAGAGGAAGATGGGCCGCGTAGAGACTTATCTTGTTGTCGAGTAAAAAAGAGATTCGCTCATAGTGGGTCCCGGTCACGGCAATCGGTTTGCCCCAGAAAAGCCCGTGGTGCACGAAGAGAAAATCGGCCTTCCATTTTTGCGCCATCCGGAAAGTGCCCATACAGGCATCCACGGCAAAGGCGGCACGGCCGACCTCTCCTTCGAGGTCACCCACTTGTACACCGTTTAAAGACACATCATTCTTTTCAAAATCGGCAATGGGAAGTATACTGCGGAAATAGCTGTCCAATTCCTGCACCGTCATTGCCCTATTATAGCTTGTACGGTACGTTTTGCAAGGGTCTGACCGAGGCTTCGCAATTGTAACTATTATGTAAGATCCTGCCTTTTATTCCACATAAATGTAGGATGTAGCAGAATAATTGTTCCGGCAGGTGTCCGAATTCTCAAACTTAATCCTTTTTCTTATAATGAATTATTTGTATCTTTATAAAACTGGCATACTTCTTGTTTTTAAGATTGAAGTATATATAATGTTTTTTAAGGAGCTTACACATGACAATCCCAAATACTGCAAAAGAAGTACTGGCGCTTATTGAACGGGAAAATATCGAAGTCGTTGATTTGAGGTTCATGGACTTTCCCGGTCTATGGCAGCACTTTTCCGTGCCGGTAGGTGAAATTTCTGAAGACTCATTCACCGAGGGCCTCGGCTTCGACGGGTCGAGTATCCGCGGCTGGCAGGTGATCAATGAATCGGATATGATTGTACGGCCGGTTCCGGAAACTGCTTTTATCGACCCCTTTCTTCAGCATAAAACCCTCATTATGATCTGTAATATCTGCGACCCCATTACCGGTGAAGACTATACCAAAGATCCCCGGAATATCGCGAGAAAAACGGTCAATTATCTGAAAAACAGCGGCGTCGCGGAAATCGTCTATTTCGGACCGGAAGCCGAATTTTTCATCTTCGATGATATCCGGTTCGATCAGAACGAACACTGCGGCTATTATTTCGTGGACAGCGTCGAAGGAAGGTGGAATACCGGCCGTGAAGAAGGACCGAACCTCGGCTACAAACCGCGGTATAAGGAGGGATATTTCCCCGTTCCTCCTACAGACAGCCAGCAGGACATCCGAAGCGAGATGATGCTGATGTTAGAGCATATAGGCGTACCAATCGAGTGCCAGCATCACGAAGTGGCTTCAGGCGGACAGGCGGAAATCGACATGAGGTTCGGGGCGCTGGTGGAAATGGCTGATAATATCCTGAAATATAAATATGTGGTGAAAAATACCGCCCGGAAGCACAACAAGACGGTCACCTTCATGCCGAAACCGCTTTATAACGACAATGGAAGCGGTATGCATATCCATATGTCCTTCTGGAAAAACGGAAAGAACCTATTTGCCGGGGACAAATACGCGGGACTCTCCCAGGATGCGCTCCACGCAATCGGCGGGATATTAAAGCACGCGGGGGCCCTTCTCGCCTTCACCAACCCGACGACCAATTCCTATAAACGGCTGGTCCCGGGCTTCGAAGCCCCGGTCAACCTTGCCTACTCGAGCAGGAACCGGAGCGCGGCAATCCGAATTCCCATGTACTCAACCTCCGAAAAAACGAAGCGGTTCGAATTCCGCTGTCCGGACCCGAGCTGCAACCCGTACCTTGCTTTCTCGGCTATGACCATGGCGGCAATCGACGGTATCGTAAACAAGATCGATCCGGGGGAACCGCTGGACAAGGACATCTACGATTTGCCGCCGGAGGAACTGGCAAAGGTCGACCAGACCCCCGGCACGCTGAAAGAAGCCCTCTACTCCCTCGAACAGGACCACGATTTTCTTCTGAAAGGAGACGTGTTTACTACCGATGTGATCGAAACGTGGATCGATTACAAGCTCAATAACGAAGCAAAAGCGCTTGACCTTCGGCCCCATCCGTGGGAGTTTGCTCTCTATTACGATATTTAGGGATAGAGAATTACATCGAGGACTTCCTGCGGCGTTTTCGCCGCAAGAATCTCGTTCCGTCCCTTCTCGTCTTTGAGGAGGCTGCTGATTTCGGCTAAAAACTGAATGTGGGGCCCGGATTTATCTTTCGGGGAGAGGGTCATAATAAAAATTTTACTCGGTTTACCGTCGAGGGAGTCGAAATCGATTCCCTCTTTTTTTAAGCCGACGCAGGCGACGAGTTCTTTTACGGCAGTGGTTTTCCCGTGGGGAATGGCAATACCGTTTTCGATTCCGGTCGACATTTTCTCTTCTCGCTCGAGGAGCGCAGTCAACGCGGTGCGCCGGTCCTCTACCTTTCCCGTCTCCATTAAAATATCTAAAAGGGATTCGATTACCTGCTGTTTCGTTTCACCCGGTACTTCCAGACGAACCAAATCCGATGTAAGCACATTACCGATCATTATAGCCTCACCATAAAGAGGGGGTTGCTAAAAGTCAATAGCCTCGAAATCGGTAAAAAATCCTTCCAACCTGCCGAAACTAGTAACAACTTAAGTTTTCTAAGGAGGTTGTAAGGATGATTCAATACAAGGTAAAAAGCAGCGACGGTGTGAACTCCTTTCTCGAAATCCTGAAACAAAAAAAAGGAGGGTTCGACGTTCGGATTACCTGTGTTTATGAAGACTATAAAAAAGAAATGAATGAGTTCATCGACAGGGAACTCTTCGAAACCTGTATTCGGACCGGCTATCTCACCCCCATCGACGAAACCGCCCCCCTATTGGCAACCGCTTCATAAAAGTATATGCTTTGCAGTATGGAACATGCCGATGAGTGAAACAAATATCGTTACAGAGAACCGAGAAATAGGGAATTTTACCGGCATCAAGCTCGCGGGGTTCGGTAATCTTCACGTCAAGCAGGCCGAAGACGTAACCCTTGCTATCAGAGCCCCGGCTGCCCTGCTTAGGAAAATTAAAACAGATGTGAGCGGCGACACGCTGAAAATCGGATACCGCTTCGCCCTCGCCGCCTGGTTTCAGTCGGCCCGGGACATCCGGGAGATCGAGTTTTTTGTAACCGCCCCGAAAATCGAAGGGATTGTTTCCGCCGGGGTCGGGCACATAAAAAGCGACGGGCTTATTACCGGAAAGGCGATCGAGTTGAAATCCAACGGCGCCGGTGATATGGAGCTCGAACTGGAGATGGAGGAAATCGTCTCGCAGGCGGCGGGCGCGGGGAACATTACCCTGCGGGGAAGGGCGAAACAGCAGGAAGTGACCATCTCCGGCGCCGGCAAGTTCAATGCTTTTGAGCTGCAGACAAACGCTGCTATGATAGATTCGAGGGGAAGCGGGCAGTGCAGCGTCACGGTAAAAGACACCCTCAATGTTACCATCAAGGGCGTCGGCAGGGTAAAATACCGGGGGCAGCCGAAAATTACGAGCAAGATAACCGGCCTTGGGAACCTCGAAGCGGATTCCTAAAACTTATTTCCTTTGTGTCATTCTCGGTTTCCTTCTCTCTTCAGTCTGCGCGGCTGACACCATCACCCTGGCCACCTGGAACATTCGCATCTTTTCAACCGGCTCCAGAAACGACCGGGAATTGCAGGCAATTTGCGGCATCCTGAATAATTACGACTTTATAGCGATCCAGGAACTTCGGGACACCGAGGTACTCGACAGGACCGTTGACATGCTCGCCTCTGAAAGCGGGCGGACCTACGAATATGTCGTAAGCCGTCCCGCGGGAAGAGGTTCAAAGGAACGGTTCGCCTTTCTCTACGATGCCGACAAGCTATTCTGGAAAGACGTCG
>CAYWIK010000027.1:0-22129 GCA_964458315.1 uncultured Spirochaetales bacterium
GCATCGAGAACGGTATCAACTGAGCTGCATAGGGTTGAAATTGATTTTCTTAGCTTTTTGTCATCCTTCCTCTGTTTGGCAAGAAGCACTGTTTTTCCGAGAAACACCAGCCACATGAAGGATTCAAAGGACTCCTTGTGGAAATAGAGGATATCATTGTACCGGTTTTCCTGTATGTATGAAGAAATTTCAGTTTGTTTCAGACAGGTTTTTATAAACTCCGGTGTTATTGAAGAATTTGTTTTTGCTAAATCTTGCTGGACAAGGGAGAGGATTTTCTGTCGGCGTATGAGCGTTTCCGCACGTTCGGAATTGAAAAACTTCGCTATTGCTTCTTTCATCGGGATTTCAAGAAGGAGCTGCTCGGATATGCTGGCGCTTTCTTGAAGGAGTTTCGGATCGCCGCCCGCAATTACGGAAAGAGGTATGGTGTACTGCCATAGGAGCAGAAGATGAGCTGTAGATTCATCTTTCTGAAAGTTTGATTTTATATACGGCTCGCTTGTGGCGAGGGTACGGAAAATAGCGCCGAGCCGCAGGTAAGCTTCAAGCAGTTCGGTAAACATTTCACCCGCCTCTTCTAACTCTTTCTCTTTTACCTGTTCGTTGGGGTAGAAATCGACGGCCCGCTGGAGAAATGCTGTATACCGGTCCCCGCATTCTTTGATATAACCGGCTACAAGACCGCGTTTTTCCTCGAATGCCTCGGTGAGATTGGTGACCGTATCTTTATCGAGGGAGAGGCTGAATACTTGATGAAGGGGTTCCATGAAGATTTCCCGCAGGGATGTGTCCATATCCGGGGTGCCTCTGCCGTTCAGCTTGTTTTCGAGCTGCTGGTAGTGACCGAACTCGTCATCGAATACCGCGTAAAAATTAAGGAAAACATGGCATGCATACCCGTCCAATTCAGTATACAATCCCTGGGTCCAGATCTGCCGGCAGTTTCGGATAAACCATAGTTTTGTCCCCTGTTCCTGGAAAATGATGAAACTGTTATCCTCCGCCGGGAGACCGAGCCCCTGGGCAAGGTTTTTTCTCGTTAACCGTTTATTTCCCGCATCGTCCTTCATGGCGAAGGCTGCGGTCATATTGATCCATCCGCCGGCCCGGCCGTAACTGTTGTTATAGAGAACAAGAGCCTTTTGATCAATCTTTTCATTAGAGAAGGCAAAAACGTTTTCATTTACATGGCCGTCTCCGCTGTAAAGATCGTAGAGCAGAAAGTTTTCTACGTCGGCGAATATGTAACGCCGTTTGAGAAGAGGGAAAATCTCCCGTTCATGCCGGGATACCAGGGCCGTGTTCTCCTGCTCCTCCCAATAAGCCCGCCGGTATTCCATCCCGTATTTTTCAGTTAACCCTTCTATTTGTCCGTGTCCGAACATTGGAAGCCCCGGCATTGTAACGAGCAGGGTGCATACTCCGAAATATTTGTCTCCGGTGCCGAACTGCGCGATCGCGGTGTCTTCATCGGGGTTGTTCATAAAATTAACGAAGCGTTTCAACACGTTTGGGTCGAACTCCAGGGTGTTTTTAATGGTGTTCCGGTATTTTCCGTTTTCTTCGTTTTTGAGCATATTCATGAATGCGCTGTTATACACGCGGTGCATTCCCAAGGTGCGGACGAAATATCCTTCCATCATCCAGAATGCCTCGGCGAGGAGAAGTGTGTCAGGGACTTCTTTTGCGATCCGGTCCACGACTTCCCGCCAAAACTCCATCGGCATGGCCTGGTTAAAAGCCTCTTTCGTCATCCCGTGTTCCGCCCGGGAGGGGATATCTCCGCCGGAACCCGGTTCGGGAAACCAGAGGCGCTGGAAATGTTTTTTCGCCAGAGTCATGGCAGCGTCGAATCGGATGACCGAAAAGTTTCTCGCAACATGCAGGATCGTCTGAATCACCGCTTCCCGTGCCTCCGGATTGAGGAAATTAATCTGGGCGGTATCATTCCACGGCATCGAGGTCCCGTCATTGCCGTGATAGATATACCGTTCATCTCCGGTGTAGCTGTCACGGCGCTTGAAGGTGACTGCGGCATCGGTTTTGTCGTAGTAGTGGTCTTCGATATAGACTCCGACCCTGGGATCGCGGGAGAGGTTCTCTCCGGAATAGGTGTATCGAGGGAAGGGAGGGTAAGAAAGCTGAATGAACCAGTCGGGATGGTTGATCACCCAATTGGAATCGATGCCCGTATGATTCGGCACCATATCGCTGGCGAGCCGGATGCCCCTTTTCCAGCAGCGGGTTTTAAGAACGTGCAGGGCGTCCCATCCGCCCAGGTCCTTCGCGATCTCATATTCCTTTAAGGAATATGCCGATGCTTCGGCTTCCGGATTTCCGCAGAGCTGTTTGATTCGCTTCGAGGCGGGACTTCGTTCCCAAATCCCGATAAGCCAGAGTGCGGTAAATCCCCGGGAAGCGATTAAATCCAACTCTTCATCGGGAATGTGGTCGAGTGCGAACATCGGCCGGTCATATTTTTTCGAAAGCTGATCAAGCCAAACATAGGTACTCTTCGCGAGAAGAGTGACCTTCGGCATCCATTCGAGATCTTTGCTGAAGCGTTCGATTTCTTCATCGCTGTATTCATACACCCGGGTCGGTCCCGGGCCGGTAAAAAACGGACGTTCTTCTTCCCGGAGAAAATCGGTCCCCTGCAGCAGCCGGAGTATATACGGCCCGAGGAGCATTCCCCACTGTTCCCGTATGTAAGAGAGCTGTCCTGATAACGATTTTTTATGAATTCTTCCCGGGCTCAAGAGCATGTCGATTATATTCTCATTCTTCGGCCCAAAAGCCGGGCGGGTGTTAAAAAAAGTATGCAGTTCGTCCATCACTTTGGAATATTTGGTTGTTTCACGAAGTTCCGTGTCGTCGAACAGCTCGATATGAGCCCCGAAGGCGGGGTTCTGGTTCGAAATCCATAGGAGGAGAATCTCTTCTAAAACAATTTCCCTATTGGAAACTCCTTCCGATACGGAATCAAGATATTCTTTTACGGTTTTTATTTTTTTATACACTTCCGGCGGGGGGAAAATCGCAGCAAAGCTCTCGAGGAGGCGATCAATTTCGCCCTTTCCTACAGTGTTATCGAGGTGCCCTATTGCTTCTGCGAAAACTCCGGGGACCTCCTGTTTCCGATAGAGGTAAAGCACATAGTGAAGTATCTCATCTATGAGGCCCATGGCATTGAGATGCCCTGCCTTTACCGCATTTTCCGGAAACCGCAGGATGTCTCTTCGTTTATTCATCGCCTGAGCAAGGACCCTTGCCTGATGATAGTTCGCGAATATAATATTGCCTGTGATTTGAAACAGCTCTTCTTGAATGTTGTAGAGGTCCCTTAAGTCGCGTCGGATGTGAAAGTTATAGATTGGTTTTGGGATTTGTTTCCGGCAGGTCCCTCGTTGGAGTACTTCTAAAGATATTGGTAACGCCGTTTTTCTGTTCCTCTGCATGATTTTTCCTTATGATAGTGTAACGTAATGAAGGGATTGGTTAAAGGGGGGCTGTTCTTGTCAAATTTCCCATTACTATGTAGGCTTGGGCGTAATGAATCAAGTAAAGGCAGTTCTTCGGGAATATATTCGTAATCGGAATACCGTGTTTGTGTTTCCTTCGGAAGTTGCGGCCCTGTTTTGGCGGGAAGAGGCGCTCCGATGTACCGATGTCCGGGCGATCGAAGCTTCCCGGTTTTTGTCGTGGGACCGGTTTAAGGAATATTCTTTTTCTCTGACCAGGCGGGAAAAACCGGTCAACAGTACCCTGCGCCTCTGCTTTGTCCATAAGCTTCTCGAAGAGCACGCGGAGCGCGGCATTCCGCTGTATGGAATCATCCCGGAGGGACATCGGAATAACGGGAATGCCTTTGTTTCCTATATGGAACGGCTTCTCCCTTCCCTCGGTTTATTTCCTTCAATCCAAGAGAGTCTCCACCTGCTGGAGGGAAAAACCGCGGAAACAATTTCATTTCTCTATCATGAATACAGCCGCTTTCTGGAAAGTCATGGATTGTTCGAACCGTCTTTCGAGGTACCGGACCTTTCTGCTTTAGATATAAAGGCAGTAGTTTTTTTTCCGGAACTGATAGAAGATTTTAGCAGTTTTAGGGAAGTATTAGAGTCTCATCCGGCGGTGCGGATTTTTCCTTTTTCCAAAATCGAATATGAACGGAGCTGTGAGTTCCGGTATTTTCAGAACAGCCTTCATGAAACCCGATGGTTTCTGAACCGCCTGCTGGAATTGTTAGAGGAGGGGATACTTCCGAAGCATATATCGGTCACCGTTGCAGACCCCGCCCTTATTGCCCACCTTCGGCATCAGGCGGAACTCTATAACATTCCTCTCGATTTCAGAATGGGCGATACAATATCCGCATATCCGGGGGGAAGAATATTTGCCCGGATTGCCGACTGCGTCCGGTCCAATTTTCATATGGATGATTTGAAGAAACTTTTCCTCGCGGGGGGGGTCCCATGGAAGAGGCGGGACCTCATCGAAGCTTTGATTGAAACAGGAATCGGGACCCGGGCGGTAGTGGATTCGGTTAGCGGCAACCCCGGTGAAAAACGATGGGTCCGGGCCCTTGCTGCCGCAGGAGAAAAAGAGTGCTCCGACTATATTGCCGGTTTACAAACGGTCCTCCGGCGGATCCATCATGCAAAAACCGTCGAACTGTTACGGGAGGAGCTGCAGCGTTTTTTCATCCTTTATGTCGATGACCTTCGCTGGGCGGAGGAAGAAAAAAAAGTTTTTCAGTATGCCCTCGATATGCTGGCCGGGATCGAAACTTCCCTTTCCGGCATTCGGCTGCCCGAAAGCCTCACTCCTTTTAGGCTGTTCATCTATCATTTGGACAAGACGATTTATGTCCCTAAAACTTCCCGCTCCGGAATCTCGGTATATCCATACCGGGTAGCCGCGGGAACCTCACCTTCTCATCATTTTGTCCTCGGCGTATCTCAGGAGAATTGTGACGTTCTTTTGGATGCCTGCAGGTTTTTGCGTAAGGATGAAAAAAATATGCTGGATATCGAAGATATTGATATGGGGGACATTTTTTTAGAGGCCTATGCGGCTTCCGGAGACCAGGTATGGTTTTCTTCGGGAAGCGAGACCTTCGGCGGCAGGATTTTGGTGCCTGAGTTTTTCCTCGAGCATGCTCCCGGCACGGTTGCGGGGGAACCGGAATCGGCACAGGCGGACCTTTTTGGAAAGGAACGCGCCGTGTGGGAAGGAAAACCGGGAGGCGAAAATGTCGCCGGGGCGGGCCCGATCCCAAGGCTTTTTCCGGTTCAAAAACGCGGTTTTTTCCGGGCGGAACAAACCTGTTTGGCGGAAAAACGGTTCGATGCAACGGAAACCCGAATGCCCGGCTCCGGAATGTTCGAAAATGGCGAAATTATTCGAATTTCCCCAACCTCCCTCGAAGAGTTTGCGCGTTGCCCCTTTTCTTTTCTTTTTTCACGGATTCTGCGGATCGAAGAACAGGAGTATAACACGCGTTACGATGATCCTCTTTATCTCGGAAGGTTTGCCCATGAAACGGCGAAACTGGTTTTCCGGGAAATCAGAAACATGGACGGAGCATTCGATGCCGGAAATATTGAAACCTACGGTGCTTTTGTTGAAAAGGCGATACATACGGTACGGAGGGGGGCCGACCAAAAAGGGTTTTTTTTCATCCCCCCTGTCTGGGCCGATATTTCGAGAAGGACCGGAAAGTGGTTCGAAAAACTTTTTGAACTCGAAGAAGAGGAATTTAACGGGCTTGCCGTTCTCGAAACGGAGAGACGGTTTGAAGCCCGGCCGAGGGAAGAGAATTTTTCTTTTTACGGACAGATCGACCGGCTTTCCGGCACCCGCGAGAAGGCTGTTTTAATCGATTATAAAAAGAAAAACAGGGTAAAAAAAGCCGATATTGCAGGTTCAGAATCCGATCCCCCGGTTTCATTTCAGATTCCCATATACATGTACTTAGCGGAAGCGGAAGGCAATTCGGTTGCCCGGGCCGGATATATCAGTTTCGAAGAAGGAAAGTTCGTACCGGTTTTATCATCTCCGGAAGACCGGAAAGGCTGGTTCAGCCGGGAAGAACTGGACCGGCTCATAGAAGAGACGGTCGGGCGGGCCGCTGAGGCGGTAGAAGAAATTCGTGCGGGAAAGTTTACCGCAGCCGGGCCGGGCTGTGAACCCTGCGGACTTCGAGGCGTCTGCCGGGTCAAGTATATTGTGGGTTGAACAGAGGGTGACGTGGATATGGAAACAGAAGGAATTGTGCTGGACGGCGATCAATTAGAGGCCGTTACCTGCGAAACCAACGCGGTTGTTTCCGCCGGAGCAGGCTCCGGAAAAACGTCCGTTCTTACCGAGCGGTACCTTCATCTGATTACCGCAGGTAAAGCGGAGGTTGATAATATTCTTGCCCTCACCTTTACCCGCAAAGCCGCTTCGGAGATGTATGAGCGGATTTATACACGTCTGCTTTCGGAGCGCGGGAAGCACCCGTCGGCGGCGAAGCAAATCGAAAAATTCAATAAGGCACATATCTCGACTCTCGACAGTTTTTGCTCACGGATCGCCAGGGACGGGGCGAATATGGCCGGTGTTTCTCCTGACTTCACCATTGATGATAATGAATCCAAAAAGCTGGCGGAGCAGACCGCCTTGACCTTTCTTCTGCAAAACGGCGATGAAGAAAGGGTGCGGGAGCTCATTCTTGAATACGGATTTACCAGAGTGTGGAAGGAGCTTTTCTCATCAATCGGATACACTGCCGCGAGCCTTACCTCCTCGGTAGAAACCGGAATCATGGAAACGTCGCAGAAGGTTTATTTAGAGAAAACGATAATCACCGGAACAAAGAAAGTTGCCGCACTTCTCCAAAAGATCGATGAACTCGACGGGAATGCCGGAAAGTCGATAAAGAACGCGAAGACTGTTGTTACCGGTATCGATGATCTACGCGCGGCGGCAAAAGGAAAGAAATATTCAGAGCTGCTCGAAGGATTAGAAGCCCTTAAAGGTATTCATAAAGCTTCCGGATCGAGCAAAAAAGAAGCGTTAATATTTCTCAATGATTTCGTTGATGATTTACGGCAGTATCTCGATCCTCTGCTTCAGGCGCTTTATTCTCTTCTCCATTGGGACCGGGTTAGGGAACTGTTTTCCCTGGTAGAACGGTACATGGAGGCGTTTCTCCGGGAAAAACGGCAGTCGGGCGTTTTAAGTTTTCGCGACGTCCAGGAGCTTGCCATCGAAGTGTTAAAAAAAAGTCCCGCCGTACGGAGATATTATAAGTCGCAATTCAGGTATATCATGATCGATGAGTTTCAAGACAACAACGATATTCAAAAACGGCTTCTCTATTTACTTGCCGAGCGGGTTGAGCTTTTCGAGGAAGTACCGGGGCCCGCGCATCTGGAAAAGGGGAAATTATTTTTTGTCGGAGACGAGAAGCAGTCGATTTACCGATTCCGCGGCGCGGATGTTCGGGTGTTTAAAAAACTGCGCGGAGAGATGAAGGAAACCGGAGGAAAACAGATACTTCTTCCGTTTAATTATCGGAGCCGGTCCGAACTCATCGATTTTTTTAACATTCTTTTCCAAAATATTTTCAATGCTGCCGAAAGCGCCGAAAACGGCAGAGAATATGAGGCGGAGTTCTCTCCCCTTCGCGGCGGCGCCCGTGATGCCGGTTCCTTAACCGCCGGCGCCCATTGTGGGGACGTATTCACCCCCGGCGGCCGGCAGCGGCAGGCGCCGGTACATCTTTTTTTCAAACCTTACGAAGAAGCTCCGGATCCCGCCCGGTACGGAACAACCGACGAAGCGGAGGCCTTTGCTATTGCCCGGTTTATAAAAACCGCCGTAAAAGAAAAAAGCATTTCGGTGGGAAAAGACGGGAAAGAAGGGCCGGCAGAGTACGATGACTTCGCCATTCTTATGCGCTCGACGGGCAACCAAGTCATCTATGAACGGGCGTTTCGTCATTTTAATATACCTTATGCTACTGAAAGCGTTCGCACCCTTTTTCTTGAAGCGCCTTTTAACGATATCTACTACGCGCTTCAGCTTTCCCTCTTTCACAAAGACCGGATCGCTTACGCGGCTTTCCTGCGCTCGCCTTTTGTAAATCTCTCCGACGATACGGTGTTCCGAATTCTTCTCTCCAATTCGCCGCCTTTTTCCGAAGCAGAAGAAGAGTTGGGCCCGGACCGGAATGAGCTGGAACGTTATAGAGCCGGGCGGGAAATTTATCTGTTCCTCACCGATAAGGTGATGGTGCTCTCGATTACCGAGCTTGTCAGATACCTCTGGTTTGATACCGGATATCGGTTTCATGTTTTAAAAAATCCGGCGCATCATACCTATCTCGAGTATTTTGACTATCTCTATCAGCTCTGTTTGGACGCGGACCGGCGGGGAGTAAGTTTGACGGAGTTTCTCGATTTTTTGAGGGAAAATCTGGGGAAATATGAGCGGTTGGATGATTTTGAAACCCTCAAGGAATCGAAACAGGGTGTCCATATTCTGACGGTCCACAAATCAAAGGGACTCGAATATCCGGTTGTAGTGCTGGCGAATACCGGCAATCTGGGAAGGAGTTCTTCTGAAGGGTTATATTATCTTTCAGAAGAGTTTGGACTTACCTTTGGGATCGGCGGAGGCGAAAAGAAACAGAAAAACTTTTTTTTCGAACAGGCAAAACAGGAAGAGAAGCTGAAAGAGAACGCAGAGCTCAAGCGTCTTCTCTACGTAGCCTGTACCCGTGCCCGGGACCACCTTGTCATTTCCGGGTGCCATCACAAAGGCAATCAAAGGAGCGAAAACGCCGTCATCAACATGGTACTGCAGGCGCTTTCGCTAGAGCCGTTTGAGGCGGCCGGAGTAATCGATGTCGGCGGTGTGACGGTGCACTTGGACCGCATCCCGGAGATTGAGCGCGGTAAACTCTCACAAAAAATCGTAGGCCGGGAACAGCGGGAACTGAGGCGGACGGAAGAAATATATAAAAGGGCGGAGGAGATTACCTTTCCCGTCCGCCGCTTCAATTTTGCCGCAACGGAGTTTACTCCTGCCGGATTGAGCGGGGGTGACGGGCATCAAGCCGAGGGAGAGGCGCTTCCGCCGCTTACTTCCGACAAGCTGCTGAAAACGGAAGCCGAAATTTCCGCATTCGGGACGCTCACGCATTACATTATGGAGAGAAAAATAAAGAAAACCTGGGAGAGGGCCGCCCTCCCCGGGGCCTATCTTTCCCGTTTCGCCCTAAAGAACCGGGAGCAGATTATAAACGACGCCTCTGAGCTTTGCGACCGGTTTTTTACAACCGAGGCGGGGAAAATACTTTTTACCGAGGCCTCGGCGGTGTATCCCGAGCTGGACTTTATTCTAAGGGTTGAGGACGAAGGGACGGAACGGTTTATCACCGGCCGGATCGATCTTTTTTTTGAAACCGCGGAACAGGGGGTTATTGTCGATTTCAAAACCGACAGAAAGGCGGATACCCGTTCATATACCAATCAAATGAAAATTTACCGGGCGGCAGCCGAGGAGTTTACGGACCTGCCGATTACATGCTTTCTCTGTTTTCTCCGCGGCCCCCTTACGGTGGAAATCGATACAGCAGGACCGCTGGAACTCGAGTTTCCGGACGGGTAACGCAGGGAGGCCGGCGTGAAGGAGCCGCGGCCTATGGCGCCGCGGGCGGACCGGTTTAGGAAGCTTACGTTTCGTATTTTCTCTTGGTTGTTAATTTCTGGATGATGCTGCAGAGGCGGTGACGGTCGAGGAGCTCTTCTAAAGGAAGAGGAATGCGGTATGTCCAATTGAGTTCGGAGACCGTACCCGGTATGTTTATCCGTTCCCGCCCCGGGTCTTTCCTTAAGTCCCCGTCAAGAGCAAAATATTCCTGAATTTGCAGAATGCACATCTCCGACGAGGTTTCCATGAAGCCTTCGAGTATCTTTTCCGCAACTGCCGGAGTATACGCTGCTTTGGAGAGATCTTCTATGCCGAGGGCAATGCAGAATCCCTTCTTGGTTTCCATGTCCGCTTCGTTATCCCACCATTGCCTGAAGACCTGGGAATCATGCACCGAGAGGGTTGCAACGCTCAGCCGGGGATATGACCGGATCCGAACGAAAGGCTGCCCCGGTTTATGATAGCGCCGGTTCCAAAATCCGATTTTCAGGCTGTAGATCTGAAGTTTGGAAAGGACCCTGGGAACACAATCAGGGACTACGCCTAGATCCTCCGCACAGACCCGCATGTCGGAAGAATTTTTAAGAACGGAAAGAAGTTTGGTTCCATTTTGCTCCCATATATTTTCCGAAAAAGAAGCTTTTTTCTCTATGAGAGAATGGAGGGAAGTTTTCTCCTTCTCCGACAAGGTATGGTAGGCCCTTGTGCGGTGAAAATGCCAGGATTGAAAAAATGTATCCTTTGTGACAGGGAGGAGGGTTCGGTTCTTTATCCATTGTTTCATTGCCTGCTTTACCCGGTTGGAAACAGGAAGGGCCTCGATGTCCGCTGTACCGCGGATATCATCACGAAATAGAAATAGGTCCTCCCCCGCGATATCTTTGAAGTATGAAATCGCTTCGTTGCCACGGCCTTTCAAATAGTCGCTTATTTCCGCCTCATAGATATGGGCCTTCGACATCCAGGTAATTCGCTCTTCCGAAAAGCCCCTATCCTTTAATTCGGCCCGGGTGATGTAGTCGTATGGAAAATAATACCCCATATCCGCCGTTTCTTCGTGTGCAGGAATTGCCCAGATTCGGAAAAAGCCGAGAACATGGTCGACCCTGAACGCGTGAAAAAACTTTTCCGCCTGTGTGAGACGGTTTTTCCACCAGCTGAAATCGTCCTGTTCCAGCGCGTCCCAGTCGTAAACGGGAAACCCCCAATTTTGACCGGCATCGGAGTACATGTCGGGGGGCGCTCCCGCCCGATGATCGAGTTGAAAATATTCCCGGTGCATCCAGACGTCCGAGCTGTCCTCGTTCATCAAAATAGGGATGTCCCCTTTGAGGGGTATGTGAATACTCGAAAGGGTGTCGACTGCCTGCTTGAGCTGCTTCTCCAGGTTCAGCTGCATCCATGCATGAAACAATGTTTCCTTAGGATGGGAAGACCAGTAATTGTCTACCTCTTCATGCCGCGGGTCTCTCAGGTTTCGCCACTCTTTCCAGTGCTTTTCTTCATTTTCCGATTTCACGGTTTTATATACCGCATATATTTTTACCCAGGGGTTGTTTTCTATCCACCGAATAAGTTCCCGATCTTTTTTGATACTTTCATATCCGCGTTCATAGATGTTCCGGCAAATAGAGAGTTTTTTCCGGAGGACCCCCTCGAAGGAGACGCGTTCCTCGTGTTCAAAGGAACTTCTGCATTCTTCAATTTCGCCGGCAAACTCTTCACTTCCGGAAATCGCGGAGAGCCGCAGATACACCGGATGAAGGGCGTAGGCGCTTAGGGCCGAGTAAGGAGAAATTTGGGTGCCGGTGTCGTTTATCGGCAGTATTTGGATGAGATCGATGCCGTTTTTTTTACAAAAACTTCCAAGGGGCACGAGGTCGAGAAACTCTCCGATACCGCAGCCCGCTTCGCTTCGAAGAGCGGATATGGGCACGGCGATACCTGACAACCTATAGTCGAAAGAGGGAAATTCCATTTTTATGGTCCTATGCCCATTTGATGAGCTCGGGTAAAAACGGGTGTACTAAATTGTGGTGTTTCGGTATTACCCGTACCGCGTATCCCTGCTGTCCTGTTTGTTCACAAGTAACCTCGATTTTATATTTCACCGTTGGTCCATCCACGGTATCGGGATGCATTTCCGCCCGGGCCGGATTAACGAACTCTTCCCGGACACTGTAATTCCCATAATAGAGTTCGACCGCTACATCTTCCGGGGTAAGGCTTCCTAAGTCGACATTTGCGTAAACGGTGAGAGCGTCTCCTACCGACAGTACCGGAGGGCTGGAACAACAGATATCGGATATAGTAATCCCGCCCCATGCCTGCCTAATTTTATCTAAGTATGCCGAGACTTTCTTTGCCGTGGAATAATTATTATTTGAAAATACTTTATAATTTTCCAAAGCGGGAAGATAAAACTGTTCCGCATATTCCATCGCCATTCGGTGTGAACAAAAATGGTGCCCGACATAGCGGATGCTCTCTTTCATTTTCCCAATCCACTCTCTCGGCAGTCCGTCGCGGCCGCGTTCGTAAAAAGCGGGAATGATCTCCCGCTCTAAGAGGTCGTACAATGCTTTGCTCTCTATTTCATCTTGGAGCTCTTGGTTTTCATAGTACTCTCCGCTGCCGATTGCCCAACCGATATCAGGGTTGTACGCCTCATCCCACCAACCGTCCAAAACCGATACATTAAGGACGCCGTTGATCGCCGCCTTCATTCCGCTTGTGCCGCTCGCTTCCAAGGGACGGCGGGGGGTGTTGAGCCAAAGATCGCTGCCTGAAAGAAGATGGCTGGATATGCTCATGTCGTAGTTTTCGAGGAACACGATCTTGCTCCGGACTTCAGGATTGCTGGCGAAGTGGTCGATTTCCTTGATCAACTCTTTTCCGGGGATGTCATGGGGATGGGCTTTCCCGGCAAATATAAGCTGAATCGGGCGCTCGGTATCAAACAAGAGCCGTTTGAGCCGCTCCGGGTCCCGGAACAGAAGGGTGGCCCGTTTGTAGGTGGCGAATCGGCGGGCAAAACTGATGGTCAGCGCGTAAGGAGAAAGGACTTCTTCCGCCTGGGCGACTTGCGATTCCGTTCCCCCCCGCCGTTTAAACTGATAGTGGAGGCGGTCCCGGCAAAATGCGACAAGCCTCTCCCGCCGCCGTTCATGGGTGCGCCAAAGCTCCTCGTTGGAGATTCGTTCGATCCTGTCCCAGATAGAGAGATTATTCGGTTCCTCGTAGAATCGTGGACCGAAATAGCGGTCTAGAAGATCTTTCAGGTCGTGGGAGATCCATGTCCTGGGATGTACGCCGTTGGTAATGTGTCTTATAGGGATTTCATCCACCGGGAGTCCTTTCCAGATACTTTTCCACATATTCCGCGAAATATGACCGTGCAGTCTGCTTACACCGTTGTTATACGCGGACAATTTCATTGCCAGTACGGTCATGCAGAACTCTTCATCCGGGTTGTCCGGGTTTTCCCGCCCCAAGGCCAAAAAATCATTCCAGGAAATGCCGAGTTCCGGTACCAATCCTTTGAAATATTTTTCCATCAGATGTATGGGAAACCGTTCGTTTCCCGCAGGCACCGGCGTATGGGTGGTAAACACGCTGGTCGGCCAGATTGCCTGCGCGGCTTGGGAAAATTTCATCTTATTGACCTTGATGAGTTCTCTGATCCGCTCCAGGGCAAGGAACGCCGAGTGGCCTTCATTCATGTGTACTGCCGCGGGATTGTACCCCAGGGCCTTCACCGCCTTAATTCCTCCCATGCCGAGAAGGATCTCCTGTTTCATCCGGCGTTCTTTGTCCCCGCCGTACAGGGCCGCTGTAATCACCCGGTTGTCAGGACTGTTTTCATCGATATTAGTGTCCAAAAGATAGAGGCTGTTTCTTCCGACCTTTACTTCCCAGATACGAGCGGTTACTGCCCCTCCGGCCATATCAACAGTAATAGTGATCGGTTTCCGGTTCTCATCGATACACATTTCCACCGGCATGTTGTACCAGTCGTTTTCCGGATATGACTCCTGCTGATAGCCGTCGGCGTTGAGATACTGGGTAAAGTACCCCTGCCTGTAGAGGAGCCCGACCCCGACCAGTGGAAGCCCTAAATCGGAAGAGGTCTTCATGTGGTCTCCGGACAAAACGCCCAAACCGCCTGAATAGATCGGAAGGCTTATGTCCATGCCGTACTCCATGGAAAAATAGCAGATTACATCTTTCCCTTCCCCCTTATACCAGGTTTCACCTTCCTTGTATGCTTTGAACCGTTCATACACCATATTGAGGAAAGTAAGATACGAGTCATCCTCCGCGAGTTCGTCGAACCTCTCCTGGGAAGTCAGTCCCAGGGTCATCACGGGGTTTTGCCGGGCCTTTACCCATGCGTCGAAGTCGAGACGCATGAACAGGGTGACCGCGTCGAAATTCCAACTGAGCCATAAGTTTTTCGCGATCTCTTCGAGAGGTTTCAGGCTCTCCGGTATATTGGGTTGTACCGTATATTTGATTATTTCCATTTCTATATTCCTATTTAAATGCGTTCTTCATGTTCGTCTATAATACTGATACAGACACTTTTTTCCCGCACCGCTTCGAGCCGGTCGAACTCCTCGAGGGCGTTCCGCATGCTTCCCTCTCGAGCGCGGTGCGTGGTAATGACGACCGGAAGCACGGTTGGTTCATTTTCCGGGGCGTGCGGTTCTTTCTGCAGGACCGAGGATATGCTTATTTTGTGGTTCGCCAGAACAGAGGCAATTTGCGCGAAAACCCCGGGTTTGTCTACAACCATAAGCCGGGCATAATATCTGCTTTCAATATCCTCAATCGGTACGATCCGCGCGGGGTTGGTCTTGTCGGGCCAGATATTCAAGGTTTTAAAAACTTTTCCAAAGGTGTCCATGGCTACGGAAACGATATCGGCAACAACGGCGGACGCGGTAGGCCTTCCGCCGGCGCCGCGGCCGTAGTACATGGTATGGCCTACCGCATGCCCATACACGCTGATCGCGTTGAAGGGCCCGGAGATCCACGCGAGGGGATGATCGGTACCGATAAATGCAGGCCGTACCCGCAGAGAGATTCCGTTTCGCGTACGCTGGGTTACGGCAAGCAGTTTGATAATATACCCGAGTTCGCGTCCGAACTCGACATCCATCAGTTCGAGGGTGTCGATTCCTTCGACCGGAATATTGTGAAGATCGACCCTGCCGCCGAAGGCGAGTGAAGCGAGGATGGCCAGTTTGTGGGCGCTGTCCATTCCGGAAACATCGAGGGTCGGGTCCGCCTCCGCAAGTCCGTCCCGCTGTGCTTCCGCTAAGGCTTCGTCATATGTTTGCCCTTTATGGGTCATTGCGGTGAGAATATAATTACAGGTGCCGTTGACAATGCCGTACAGGGCTTCCAGCCGGTTGGCCGTTAATCCGTCGTACAAAGCGCGTATGATCGGGATACCCCCGCCGCAGCTTGCTTCGAACGCGAGGCTTACTCCGTTGGCCCGGGCCAAGGCAAAGAGTTCGTTCCCGTGGTGGGCGAGAAGCGCCTTATTTGCCGTTACTATATGCTTTTTGGAACTCAAAACTTTTTTTGTAATTTCCTTCGCAGCGGTGGTGCCTCCTACGAGTTCGACAATAATTTTTACATCCTCGTCATCGATGGCTTTCTGCAGATCTTTTTCATACAGCTCTTCCGGGAGCCCTAGAGATCGGGCGTGGGAAAAATCGACGTCGATGATATATTTCAAGGGGATATCGATCCCGCATCTCGTTTTTAAATATTGTGCGTCTTCAATGAGAAGCTGTGCGGTTGCTCCTCCTACGGTCCCGCATCCGACAACAGCGATTCCATATGGTTCATTTTTCATACAATGCTCCTGATTTGATCAATCCTACGAAAGAGGATTGGTCGTGTCAAGCTGGACTCCTTTGCTGAAAGTTTCTATCATCCCTGAATCGAGGAAGGGAATATCGCGGATGCCGGCTGTTGCCTTCTCCGCCGTTTTGAGAAAATTACTCAACCGGGCGAGCCGAAAGGCGGTTATCAGTTGAGCAGTGGAAAGTGCGCCGCTCCACGGATACGCGGAGGACCCCGCGCATAAAGCCGGAGGCGTATCGTCCGGAATGGATATTTCCTTTAACCCCGGGACTGGATAATAGAGGGAGATACCGGTTTTTACGGGCAGGGCGTGAAGGAACAGGAGCGTGTGTACGCTGTTTTCCGGCGAGTCTCCCGGGAAGCCGCAGATAAAAAATACGGTACACTGTTTCCCTTTCTCGGCTGCCAAGCGTACGAGTTCTTTAAGCAGTTGGAGGTCGCCGTGCCGTCTCTGCCTTTCGAGGTTTTCCGCTCCGTACACGCCGAGAGAAAAATTGAACCGGTAAAACCCCAAGTCGATAAGGGCTTTTATTTTTTCGCTATCTAAAAATGTGTAGTCCATGCCGTTTTCGGCAGTAAAAGCCGCATCAGGTCTTTGTGCTTTTATGGCGGTGATGATGTCGATTGTATGGTCCCAGTCCGCGAGAAGATTATCGTCTTCAAAATTAATGCTCATATTTTTTCCTGACGCAGATGCCGCTGAATCTTTGAATCCAGTTAAAATATTTTGTTTTGCCGTGCGGCGGAGACCGCCGGGGTGGGAAAGCCGGACGGAACAAAACCTGCAGGTCTTTGGACAGCCGCGGGTAATGGCAGTTGAGAAGAAAGCCCGCTTTTTTGTATCGCCGGTTTTACTCCAGATAGAGAGGGGCCGGGGTATTCCGGCCGTTGCCTCCGCGAAGAAAGGTGGAAGAACAATCTCCGCCTCACCGGGGACCGCGAAATCGACCGCCGGGCTGTTTCGAAAGAACTCGGGGCGCGCGGTTACTCCCGCGCCGCCCGCGGCGATGGGTATATTAGGTAATACTCTTTTACATTCGCGTGCAAGCGCGATGAGGCAGTGGGCATAGCAAAAAGCGAAACAGCTGAGAAAAATGATATCAGGATTTGCTTCCGCGATTTGTTTGGCGCAGATGTCGAAGGAGGGCCCGAACCGGTTATAGGAGGTGAAAAAGGAAAGCGGTCCTGATTCGTTTGGATTAATAAACGGTTTTATGTGGTCCAGAGATGAGGGGAGGGGAATAGGTGTGCTCTTTGCGGCTGTCGGGAAATGAAAAAGGATTGCGTTCTTTCCGAGATGTTCACAGATCCGAGCAACACTCCGTATCCCAAGGCCGGACCCGCGGTGATAGGTGTAGTAAAAATCTTCGATCGGCGGTTCGGCTACCGCGACCCGCCGGATCGGTTTTTGTTGTTCCGTATTGGAATCACCATGCGGGGATAAAGATTTTTTCACCGGGAAAAATAAGGTCCGGATCCCGTATCGTGTCCCGGTTATGTTCCCAAATAAGCGGCCAGAGGAAGGCGTTATCCCACTCTTTATCGGTAATAAACCAAAGGGTATGTGTCTTGTATACTTCCACTACCTGTTCTCGGCCAACCGCCATCGATTTATACTTATGGACCAATTTGCCCGCTTCACGGAAGTATTCGTTTGCCTTTTTATAATTACCCTTTTCCTTTTGTTCTACGCCCAGTTCGTAGAGTTCCTTTGCCTGATCGAGGAGCGTCTGCGCGCTCACGTCCCCTAATACGGCTGTTCCGGCCGGAATCCCCGGGGCTTTCGATTGCTCTTCCGATCCGGATTCATTCTCATTGTCCTGCTGCGGTTCGATGACTTCCCCCTCTTCCGTAATCACGGTCATTTCAGAGGCCTCTTCGATGTCTTTCAGGACTTCTTCCTGAAGCGCCTGCGTTTGGTATTCCGCCTTCCGATGAGGAGAAACTCGTACAGCTTTTTGGCCGTAGCCTTTTGCATCTTCTAAATGGTCTATGCTTTCCTCTAAATTATAGTTACGGTACGCTTCCAGCCCGAGGGTATATTCCACAATGGCTTTTTCCAGTTCCTCAGGGGCCCAGATAAATGCTTGCACGTGGTCCGCATCCTCAAAATACATTTCCGAATCCCGTTTGAGGATATTGGCCCACCGAATATTTTCATCGAGGGTTTCGTAGAATTCATCTAAATCCGCGAGAAGCTTGTCGGCTGTCTCCCGTGCTTCCTGGAAATCTCCTTTTTCGAAGAGTTCACCGGCCTCTTCGACCCTGGCGTGCAGTTCCTCGGTCTCCTCCGGTTTCCACTTTTCCGCTTCGATTTCCCTTAGACGCCGTTCATACCGTGCCAGCTCTACTTGATACTTGTTGTATATCATTACCAGGGTATCTTCATAAAAGCTTTCCAGTTCTTCGAGGAGATTATCTGCCGTTTCTTTTGCGGCGGCTACGTCTCCTTTCTCGAATTGGTCTAAAGCCTTTTCGACCTTATCGTACATTTCCGCGGCTTCTTTCGGCCGATACCGGTCAGCGTCGATCTCATTTAATTTGTCTTCCCATTCTTTAAACCGCCCGGCATATTCTTCGTACAGGGCCGAGGCGGCTGCATCATAAGATTGATCTGCATGCTTTTCCGCTGCCGCAAGGAGTTCCCGCGCCTTGTCCGGGTCGGAGTCTTTTACCTTCATTGCTTCATCATAGGCGTCGGTTGCTTGTCGAAACAGATCCGGTGCGTATTTATCCGCTTCGATGGCCTTGGCCCTGTCGATTGCGTCCTGAGCCCGGGCCAGTTCTTTTGTTGATACCGGTTTACCTTTCTCTTCCGGCTCTTCCTTTTCTTCTTCCTGTACGATCTTTTCCTCTTCCTTCTCTTCTTCAGGTGGTGTCGTCTTACAGAAAGTGAAGAGCAGGATAACCGCCGCAGCCAACAGAACGCCGATGAATTTTTTCATATCAACTCCTCTATCTATAAATTATAACCCGCAGGGTATTACTCGTCAAGGAAAGGTAGATCGAGTATATCGAGTACTTGGAAAAAGGCATGCCCTTTGGTACCATTTCAGCATGAAAGCCGAAAAAGTGGCATTTTTAAAGGAACTGAAGGGGACCTTTGATATTTTTCTCGATTCCCCGTCACCGCCGGCGGACTTGGTAAAAAACAATCTTGTTCCTCCCCTTCCGATCCGCGGAAAAGAGCTGGTCTGGGGGTATGCAATACTGAGAAAAGCGGAGGAGATGGGATGTTCCGAATTGTATACCATGCCGATGGAGATTTCAAAAGGAGAAGCTCTTTATCTGGCCCTCTCTTTGGAAGGACGCAGCGATAAATACAGCTGGCGGGAGAAAGCCGCGATACATTCCGTAATGCGGTCGGAAGACGATCCTGTAGAAGAGACCACCGAACTCCTCTCTCTTGTTCAGTCGGAAGGTTCGTTTATTCCCCTTGCCGAACGGTTTATAGCTTTTCCGGACCATATCAGGCTGCTTGTGGAAAAGGGTGTGATCGATATAAAAACAGCTGAAGCAGTGGAATTCCTCGATCCCGCGGTCGTTTCCAGACTGGAAGGGCTGTGCGAAAAGGCAAGTTTTTCACAGCGACGGCAGCTTTTTACCTGGATGTATGAGATCATACGGCGGGACGGGCTGTCACCGGACGAGGCAGCGGCAATGCTCGACCATATGTCCCGAGAGAGTGTAATAGGCGTGGTTCAAAAAGTACGGTTCCCCACCCTTACCTCCCTGGAAGAGGCGGTTGATAATTTCCGTAACCGTTATGTACGAGGCAGCGGAATCGATCTTAAACCGCCGCCGCAGTTCGAGGGGGAAAACTATGTTATCCGGTTTGAATGGAAAACAGGGAAGCAGATGGAGCGAATCATTGAGGACCTCCGCACCATGAACGAGCACAGGGATGAATTATTCAGACTACTATTCTAAACTGTTTCACCGGCTTTATATCACCCGCCGGGCCGAAGAAACGGAAACCGCCGCCAAAGTCCGCTCGATGCTGTCCCTTTTGAGACCGCACATTGTTGAAGAAAAAGAAGACATACCGGAGGAGCACAAAAACGCCGGTACTCTGTTTCTCACCCATCCCTTAGGGAGGACCGTGGACCGATGTCCCGGCTCCTGCGGACATATCTGCTGTAATTATCTTACGGTAAATCTGTACATCGGCTGCACCATCGGGTGCAGCTACTGCATTATGAAATGGTATCTCAATTTCGAGCCAATTACCGTGGTGGCCGATCCTTCCGAAGCAATCCGCTCTATCGCGGCGACGGCGCGGGAAAATCGCGGCCGAATGATCCGGGTCGGCACGGGCGAAGTCGGGGATTCTCTTTTGCTTGATCCGATGTGCGGTTTATCACAACGGTTTATTCAGTCGCTGGCTTCCTACCCTCATGTTTATTTCGAACTCAAGACAAAAACAGCCTTCGTGGACCACCTTTTGTCCGTCCACCCGAAGGGCAATGCCGTTATCGCTTTCTCCCTCAATCCCCGGCCGGTAGTAGAGCAGGAAGAACCGTGGGCCGCTCCGGTTGAAGCCCGGTTTATGGCTGCCGAAAAGGCGGTATCGGCGGGTTTTCTGCTCGCTTTTCACTTCGACCCCGTCATTCTCACTGCGGGATGGAAGGATGCGTATCTGCCGCTGGCAGATCGTATTGCAAAATTCGAGTCCCGCCGGATTGCATGGATAAGCCTAGGCACCTTTCGCTATCCCCCTGAATTAAAAGCCAAAATGGGACCGAGGCCTTATCTTTTCGACGAATTTGTTAAGTGCAAAGACGGGAAGTATCGGTACGTGCAAAAAAAACGGATTGAAGCTTACCGGTTTTTAGTCAGCGCTCTCGAGAAAAAGGGCGTAACTGCGCCGGTCTATATGTGCATGGAGAGTCCGGCGGTTTGGAATGCGGTTTTCGGCGGGGGGCCGTCTGAGCTTCCGGAAACTAAACCGCTGTTTACTCGTCCAACTCTAATTTAAGAAGGTCCTCCTCTTCGATCACAACCGGCGCGACCATAGCGCCTGTTAAACGTTTTACCAGGACTTTTCCAGTTTTTGGGAAAAAGAAGAGTTTTCTCGCGTGGGTGCCGCCGACGTCGGAAGCGGTGATGGGAAATCCATAGTGGTCCCGGATAATCGAATGGGCAAAGTCGGCATTACTCGCGGGCACTTGAGTCGAGCCGTTTCCCTGCATGCGCAGTACCGCGCCGCCGCCGAAAATCTTGGCTTCCAGCCGCTGTTTATGAGCTCCGAGTCGTTCCATATCGGCCAGCAAAAGTTCCATTGCGTGGATGCCGTATTTGCCGTCTTTCCCCAGGGAAAAACTATTTAAATCGTGGCCGGGGAGCATATAATGGTTGAGCCCGCCGACACCTGCGGTTGGATCGATAAACGCGACGGCGACACACGACCCGAGAACGGTGCTGATGACAATATCTTCCCTTGTTGCATATCGTTCGCCCGGGCCGATTACTTCGGTCTCTTTATTGAATTTCAGGTTGAAGTGCCGATACATCAGGGTTTTTACGTTACGGGGTCCGCGTTATTATATGTTCCGTTTCGTTGTCAAAAAAAGCGGCTTTCCCCATCTGGGGCCTGAAATGTATTTTCTCTCCTACCTTGAATTCCCGGTCCGGAGCGACTTTTGCCACGAGGGTGTGTTTTTTTGTTGTAATAAACAGATGAATTTCCGCACCGAGAGGTTCGATGACCGTTACTTCCGCTTCGAATGTTTCCCCGGATACCGGTTTCTCGGCTAATTCGAGATTTTCCGGCCGGATGCCGAAGGTAACTTCCTTTCCCGCGTAAGGTTTGAGTAGACTATCATATCCGTTTTTGACATTGATTTGAAACGATCCTTCGTCTAAGTATAAGTTTCCGCCCTGTTCGTTGACCTTGGTTTCCAGGAAGTTCATAGGGGGGCTCCCGATAAACCCGGCGACGAAACGGTTGGCCGGATGATTGTAAAGTTGCAGAGGGCTTCCGATCTGCTGTATCAATCCGCCTTTCATGACGACAATCTTGTCCGCCATGGTCATTGCTTCTACTTGATCGTGGGTAACGTAGATCATGGTTGCATTAAGCCGGTTGTGGAGAGACGATATTTCCGCCCGCATCTGAACGCGCAGTTTCGCGTCTAAATTGGAAAGGGGCTCGTCAAAGAGGAACACTTTCGGGTGCCTGACGATCGCGCGGCCGACGGCGACCCGCTGCCGCTGTCCGCCGGAAAGGGCTTTCGGTTTCCGCTCGAGAAGTTCTTCGATATCGAGTATCTGCGCCGCTTCCTTTACCCGCTTTTCAATCTGGTCTTTTTTAAATTTTCTGATTTTAAGTCCGAAGGCCATATTGTCGTATACCGTCATGTGCGGGTAGAGTGCATAGTTCTGAAACACCATTGCGATATCCCGGTCCTTTGGCGGAATGTCATTCACCCGCAGACCGTCGATTAGAAGGTCTCCTTCGGTAATGTCTTCGAGGCCCGCAACCATTCGCAATGTAGTGGTTTTCCCGCATCCGGAAGGACCGACAAGTACGACAAACTCT
>CAYWIK010000027.1:22229-27427 GCA_964458315.1 uncultured Spirochaetales bacterium
GAAGCGCGTTCTTATCTGGAAGGCCGCTGCAGATACCATTCCCGGAGCCTCTCATCGAGGTTTTTTGCAGTTTTTTGTACTACCCGCTCTTTCAGCCAGGAAAGAATGACTTCCTCTTTTATCTGCGGCCACAAAAGAGGAAGGGGCGGAGGAATTTCAAGATATTCGGCGGGTGGAATCATTCCGATCATATCGGGATACATCGCCGGAATGTCCCGCTCGTTGATTCGGTAGAGGGAAGAAAAACCCCCTGCGATGCCGAAGCTTCTTATTCTTTTAAGGCGAGAGTTTTGTAAAAGTTTCCGCTGAGTATCCTCGGTAAAGTACCATGAAAGAAATGCCCGGGCAGCTTTTTTATTTTTCGCCTTCTGGGGAACGCCGGCAAAAAGAATATCATCGGAAAGGATGATTTTCCTTTCTTTGCCGAACCAGCGAAAATCGAGGTTATCTCTCTTTTCTCCGGGTATATCGAAATATTTCTGCAATTCCATATAATAGAAGAGAATATTTTCCGTATCCACCAATTTATAGCCGGGGTTGTAGAGGTGCTTTTCCGTAAAGAGGAGTTCACGTTCCAATCCGCCGTTTATTTCTTCACTCCAACCGCTCATTTCCCGGAGCGCGAGACGTAATTGCCGTTCATTCCAGGCAAGTTCGCCGCCGGCGGTTTCGCGGAAATCGGTTCCCGTGTAGAGTACGTAGTTGTATAGAAAAGAAGGTTCCCAATGGACCGCGAAACAGAGCCGGTGCGGATTTTCCGACTCGTCCTCTAACTGCACGGCACTGCAAATTTCTTTCATTTCTTCGGCGGTGAGAATGATGTTGTCCGAACCGCCGGTATCGATACCTTTTTTAAATATAATCACCGGTAATTTAAAGGAGACCGGCAGAAGAAGCTGCTTTTCTTCCCTGATCCCGTAACGCAGCAGGCGGTTGTAAAAAACCTCCGGGTCGAGGGTTTCTTCCTTATACATTTTGTCCAGGGGACTGAACCGTTCAATGGAGGAAGCGGAAGCAAGGCCTTCACCGAACAGGATGTCCGGGGGGGGCTCGGTGCGGGAGAATTCCAATCCGGGATTATCTTTATATTGCACTTCTATTTTATAGACGTCCTGCTCGCTGTTAAAAACCTCAACATAAGCGGCGATTTCAGGCCGGTCGGTCCACAATACCGCGGTTGTGTCGGTAAAAAGAGAACAGCCTATGGAAAGGAGAAGAAACAATGTGATGCTCGCTGCTGAAAAGATTGAGCGGAACATGGCTTTAAAGTACGCAACCTCCTGCGGGTTGTCAATCCCGCGGGATCAAAGAATAATATAGGTATGGCACGTCCGCCGGAACGCTATCGCGGTTATAACCGTTATCTTTTGGACAAATATGGAGAAAAGGCATACAGGGTGGCCCTGGACGCGGGATTTTCCTGCCCTAACCGCGGCGATGACCGAAGTAAAGCCGGGTGTTCGTACTGCGACGAGTACGGGTCAAGGGCGCCGTATCAGCCTCAAACCGGCCCCGCGGTTTCGGACAAATCAAGCTTGAAGCGGCAGGTGGAGAGGGGAATTGGGTTTATTCAGGGACGATACGGCGCCCGTATCCTTCTTCTCTATTTTCAGGCTTTCTCCGGGACTTGGGCGCCGCCGGAGGTGTTGCGGGAATGCTACGATTACTGCCTCTCACTCTATCCTTTTTCCGAGCTCATCGTTTCTACCCGTCCCGACTGTATCGATGAACAAAAAGCCGAACTTCTTGCTTCATACATTTCAGCCGAACGGGATGTTTGGGTAGAGCTCGGCCTGCAGAGTGCTCACGATCGGACTTTGAAGCGAATAAACCGGGGCCATACGGCGGCGGATTTTTTTGATGCTTACCGGCTCCTCGATGAGAAGGGAATAAAAAAGTCCGTACATCTTATTTTCGGTCTGCCCGGGGAGGAATGGAAGGAAATGGAGGAAACGGTCCGGATTGCCGCGTCTTTGGAGCCTGAAGGCATTAAAATTCACAACCTCCACGTTCCCAGGGGCGCTCCTCTCTTACAGGAGTATCTTCTCGGCACACTCGCGGTCCCCTGCGATCGGCGCCACCTGGAATACGTTATCCGGGCCCTGGAGCTGCTCCCGCCGAAAACGGTCATTCAGCGTATGACCTGCGATACGCCTGAGGAACGGCTCGCCGCTCCGCGAAGGTTTATGGCAAAAGGGGAGTTTTATCAAAAGGTGCGGGCGGAACTCGAAGAAAGAGCTACCCGGCAGGGCAGGCTCTATAATCGATCACTTCAATAGAGCGACTTGGCTACCCGGAAGATAGTGCCGTACAAATCCTCTAGACCGTCGGTATCTACACTGGCAAAGGCAACCCGAAGATAATTCCCCTGGATGGAAATCGTCCCGATCCCCTCTTCATGGAGAAGTTTCACCCTGAGTTCCTCCGCCTTCCCGTCGGGAACGAGAAAACTCATGAAGTAGCCGGAATTGAACGGCAGCGGTTTAAGGGGCATGTCGCCGGAGGCCCCTTCGATGATGGAGCGTACTTTCCGATACCGTTCCTTGAGAACAGCTGAATACCGGTTTTTTTCTTGAATATGGCGGTCGTTTTTGAGTGCGTGTTTGATAATCGACTGTGCGGGCCTGCTGGAATTGGAAATAGACGAACGGAGCGCGCCGCCTAATTTTTCATTCAGAGCATTGTACTGCTCTTCCGTCATTCCTTTGCTTCCGAAGGTAACAAACCCGAGGCGAAATCCCCAAACAAAGTCCTCTTTTGTCGCCCCGTCGACTTTTACAGCAAGGATATTTTCATGGGCATTGTAGAGCAATGAAAAGAGTGAGTTTTTGTATGTATTTTCTTCATAAAAAAGTCCGAAATACGCATCGTCCATCACGGCCAGGATTTTATATCCCTCTTCCGCGACCCGGGTGATCATATTTCCGAGTTCCTCCGCCTCGGCAGCCGTGGGAGAATAGCCGGTCGGGTTATTCGGGAAGTTTACGATAAGCATTACTTTATTGTTCTTCGCTGAATTCCGCATGGCCCGGTCGAAACCGGCAATATTGAGACCGCCGCCGTCGGTAAAAAATGGGAATGCGCCGAAGGCCGCTTCTTTTCTGCCTTCGAAAATGAGCCGGTAATTACCCCAGAACATGTCGGGAACGACGATGTTGTCGCCTTTTTCTACGAAAAGATCGGCTATTTGGGCGATTCCGTTAGTCAATCCCGGTACGACAATTGGCATAGATATTTTTTCCGGGTCCACCAAGGGGTTTTTTCTAACAATTTCTTCCTTCCAGAGTTTCCGCAGTTCCGGGTCTCCCGGGGTCGGTGCATAGGCGACCGTTTCTGCCTTGGAGAGGCCGGAAAAGTAGGAATCGATCGAGGGAAGTTCAATGGGTTCACGGTTTTCATAGGCCATGCCGATCGTTGCATTGAATTTGTCCGCATGCTTTTTCGCTTCACCCGCCTGGACCACAATGCCTTTTGGAAAATAAAAGCGCTTTCCAAAATCTGAAAGCAGTTCAAAGGCGGACGTACCTTCGAGGATTTGGTTTAATTTTTCTGCCAATGGGTTCATAGGGGCAAGAATAAGGGAATATAAAAGTGTATGTCAATACTGAGGGATTGTATTTGACAGTATATGGGAAATCACGTACCATTTACGCAGAATAATTTCATATTCAGCGGAGGAAAGGGGTGGCACCACCTGAAAAGGATTCGGAAGGCGGTTTTTTTCAAAGGCTCATCGCCATTTTTACCGGCGGAAATGACCCGGAGCGTGAAAAAAAACGGCTTCTCAAAGATATTGCAAAATCCCTCAGCAAACAGAAGTACAAGTTCTATAAACCGAAAAATCACACCGTTCTGCCGGGGTTGGCACAATTTTTCTACAGAGCATACCAACTTCTCGGACCGGCGCAGGTACTCCTCGAGCACGCGGAAAGTTCAGGGGCCCTGAAGTCGATCCTCATCGAATCGTATTTAGGAGACACCCAGAAGCGGCAGCTGGAAATTTTAAGCGAGGAGAATATCCGGTCGGCGGCAGAAAAAACGGACGTCAAAACTCTGGCTTCAAAGCTCAAGGAAGAACTGGTTTCTTTCTTTTCCACTTTTGATTCCCAGCGGATAAAAGAAATCAACGGGACCTATAACTTGGTACAAGTTTTTCTGCAGCTGGTTAATTTCGATTATTACTTTCTTTTGAAAAAATTTGATTCATCTTTACCGGAACGGAATTTCAGCTATCAGCCGAAATTCGATTCGATAAGCGGTGAATACCTCTCCGATGACCTCAAAGATTTCCTGAGTATCCTGCATCTTGTAGACCCGGAGGCAAACTGGGACATGGCTTTTGACGTGTTCAAGGCGTATAAAGGACAAGATGTAATCGCCCGGGCAGAATGGAAAAAAATCCTGAAAGCCTTGGTCAATGTCCGTAACTCCAACATCCTTTTGCTTATGGTCAAGCACATCGACGGGGATCCTTATTACAAAATACCGGTTTATCCTCCGAAAGAAAAGATCGTCGAGTCGTACCTCACTAAAATGAAGACCCAGGCGGAAATGGCAATACAAAAGATTGTACAGGAAAAGCGAAACAGCAAAATCGATAAACTTGCATCCGTCATTTTCGGTACCCCGGCGGTGTCCAGGATGAAGTTCTATACCGAGAAAGCGAACATCGCTTTTTCGAAAAAAATGCTCGGCGGGTATATTTTTGTCCAGCCGATGAATTACCTTAAAGCGTTTCTTCTCGATTTTGTTAAAAAAGATATAAAGGAAATTATCGATACCCTGCTGATCAAAGGTGAATGGACGACCAATGTCATGGCTCAGCAGATTTCGGAATCCTTGCACCATCTTCTCGAAATTTCGGACCAGGTGCTCCAATTTGATGAGTCCCTGGCCGACGAAGGCGAAATTGGATCAAAACTTAAGATGATGGCGACAAAGGCGGACCGGGACCAGAACAGCATGACCATTTTAAAGAAACTCTTGAAAGAGGTGAATGACCGGGCGCAGATGATGATAAAAGGCGCGGCGCAAAGCTTGATTGCAGTCGGGAAAAACATAAAACTGTGTATCGAGGACCATCAAAAACAACCCCATGAGCTTATCATTAATTGGAAAGAGCTGGACAATGCGTTGGAACAGGATATTCAAACAATGATGTCCGCGGTATATAAAAAGATTTACTATTTTATTCAACT
>CAYWIK010000028.1:0-5298 GCA_964458315.1 uncultured Spirochaetales bacterium
ATCAGTATGTCCCTCCCTGCACGGTGGACGGGCCCCTCGCCATGGACAATGCAATTTCCGAATTGGCGGCCAAGCACAAAAAAATTACCGGTCCGGTTGCGGGGAATGCAGATATCTTCCTCGTACCGAATATCGAATGCGGCAATGTGTTCGTCAAATCGATTGTGTATTTAGGTTCTCATCGGACCATCGGTCTTCTCATCGGAGCGAAAGCGCCGGTAGTGCTCACCAGCAGGGCGGACTCCATGGAATCGAAACTGCTCTCCATTGCGGGGGCGGTTCTGATGGTAAACCGGATTCGGGAGTTTCGCCTTAAAATCGGTAAAGTGCATTATTAACGCAGGATCGACATGATCATATCATGCTGCTTGAGCCAGAGGTCGCACTCCCGGGCCCTGGGGAACGCCTTTTCCACCGCCTTCCAAAAAGCGGCCGCGTGATTATGGTGGCGCTGATGCATCAGTTCATGAACCATGAGATAATCCTGCACCAACGGCGGGGTGCAGATAATACGCCAGTTTAGGGAAATGTGACCTTTGCCGGAGGAACTGCCCCACCGGGTTTTCTGGTCCCGGACCGATACGGAATCATATGGGATCCCCAGCTTCCCGGACCAAAGGGTGAGTTTTTCGACAAAAAGTTTCCGCGCCTGGTTCTTACAGTACCTTTTAAGGACCGAGCTTAAGTGGACGGTGTCCGAATCCCTGGAAAGGATAAAAAGACGTCTTCCCTGTTCGTCGAGCCGGACTGTTCCCTTCAGGTTCGACGGTGTGAAAACCACCTGGTGCCACTCGCCGTGAAGAGGAATCCGCCTGAGCGGATCGTATCGTTCTGCAGCGTCCTGCACTTTTTGGAAGTTTTTCTTAAGCCATTTCGACTTTTTCCGAATCACCTCCTCGATATGCGGGAGAGGGGCGTGCATGGGCACGGAAACCCGGAGATCACCCTCTTTGGTAATCCGAAGATGAATATGTTTCTGTCCTGTCCGGCGGTGCAGGCTGTATTGAAAAGATTCACCGTCGAGCACAAAGGACCGGGATACCACCTTCTTTTTCATCTTTTCTCCATGTTCATGCATCTTCCTCGCGAAGTCCGAGAAGATAAGTTTCGAAAAGATGATGGGTGTCCTCCCGTATTTTCTCGAGTCTCTTAAAGAAATCTTCCGGATTTTGCGAACCCGGATCGATCCTCCGGGCCAAAGCTTCCCGCTCCTTCTCGGATTTAGGCAGGGAATGGGTCTGCCGGTCCTCTAAAATCTGCAGGTAATGCTCGACCTTGCGGAGATAGGAGTAATCTTTTTTGAGTTTTTCAACCACATCCAATGGAAGAAGTTTTGCTTCGCCAAGAAGTGTGAGTCCTTCGATGGTGTTTTGGGTATATATTTCAGGAAATCTCCTGCAAAACACCAGCTGAAAGCCCTGCAGGAGAAATTCGATGTCCCGGATCCCTCCTTCCCCGGATTTGATGTCCTGGCCGCCTAACATGGAGGAACTGCTTTTACGTACCGCCTCTTTCCTGAGCCGCTGGATGGTATCGATTACCTCCTCCCGCAGATGTTCCCGTTCGAGAAGCGGCCGTACCGAAGCGAGAAACCGGTTTCCCAGTTCGATTTCCCCGGCCACAGGCCGCAGTTTGAGCAGCGCCTGAATCTCCCAATGGGACGAAGCTTCGCGGTAGTACTCGGCCAGATTTTCGGCCGAATAAACCAGGTTTCCCGATTTTCCATAGGGCCTAAGCCGCAGATCGATCCGGTACACATATCCTTCGGGCGTGTAGTCCGATAAAAGGGCCCGAATCCGCTCCATCCATCTGCCGCAGATCGTCTCTACCTGTTCCCCGTCTTCTCCCTCCGGGGTTTCGTAGATCCCGAGGAGATCGAGATCGGAGCTGTAATTGAGTTCTTTTCCTCCCAGTTTCCCGAATGCGAGGATACAGAACGGATAGTTTTCATCTCCGGACCGGACATAGGTCAAGACGGTTTGGATGAATGCTTCCGCAAGATTTGAAAGTTCCCGGCAAATGTCCTTGATGGGGTGCTTGAGGCAAATGTCCCGGGCCGCGATACGGAGTATTTCTCTTTTCTTGCTCTTCCGGAGGATATCCTGCCAGGCGGAATCGTCCGGGGCTTCCGAGACAGCATTCCGCAGGTCCTCGAGCATCTCCTCTTGCCGGCGCAGCATGTTGATCCGTTCCGGGTCGGTGACCCAGTTGTAAAACTTCGGATACTTGATGAGGATATCCGCGAGATACTGGCTCGAAGAAAAAATCTGAAGCAGTATCTCGAGCCGTTTCGGCTGTGAGAGCAGTTCGGCGTAATGGTTTTCTACATCGATCACGGAATTTTCGAACCGTTCCCAGTTATTGAGGGCCATGTCGGGATCGGGGGTCCCGGAGAGGATGTCCCATGCAAGTACCGAAAGTCGGGCAAAGAGGCGCCTCCGTTCACCGCTGCCGGAGAGGGCTTTAAGGTTCACGTAGCCCCGCTCGATCTGCCGGAACCCGCTTTCCTTGAGCACCGCCCGTCTGAGTTCGGACGGAGGCGCGTCTGAATAGACGAGGTCCGCAATATTTCCTACCGGTCCTCCCGGGACCCAGTCCCTGCCGAGATAATGCTCGACAAACCGCCGGATTGTAGCGGTCACTGTTTTGAAGTCGATCGAGAGGATCTGCGCCGGATTGAGGCCTTCCCGTTTTTCATACCCCATCCGCCTCGCGAGGTGAACATACTCGTCCGAATCCACAGCAGGAAGAAACAGATCTTTTGCGGACCCCCGGAGCATTCGAAGCCCATTAATGAGCCGCCTGAAAAAGTGGTATGCTTCTACAATATCTCGGGACTCGGACTCAGACATGATCCCCGCCCGCACCAGTTTTTCTAAAGCCACATGGATGCGGGGGGTCTGCAGGGAGGGGTAGTCCCTTCCGTACATATACTGGAGGATTTGGACGGTGTATTCCAAGTCCACCAAAGCGCCGGGGCTGAATTTGGCGTTGAGTTTTCCGTATTCGGTCTTTTCCTGCAGCTGTTTTTCCCGCAGTTTCTTCAATTCGGTAAGGTCGATTTGATGGGTGGCGTAGACCAACTCGTTTCGCAGCCGTTCTACCCGCCCGCATAGTTCCGGATCGCCGCCTATCCCCCGCATCCGAATTAGAGAGAGGAGTTCGAAACCGCGGGCCGAACCGTCGCTGCCGTAGTATCTGCAGAACTCTTCGAGGCTGCACGCTATCGGTCCGCTCTTTCCGTGCGGCCTGAGCCGAAGGTCAATACGGAAAATGCCCTCCCTTTTCGCTTTGATCAAAAGGACCGCCTGCTTGAAGAGCTCTTCGAAAAACTCCGCGTTGGCCTTCGGCTCAGGCCCGTCGGTGCAGCCGTTGTCACTGTACACGAAAAGCAGTTCGATATCCGACGCGTAGCCTAAAGCAGCACCGCCCATCTTTCCTAATCCGAAGATTGCATACTCCACCGGAAGTCCGGCAACGGTCCGGGGAGTGCCGAAGCGCGGGACAAGTTCATCCCGCACGATTGAAACCGCCGTGTTTACCACCAATTCAGCCAATTCGGTCAGTTTCCTGCTTAAAAAAAGGAAATCGGTCTCGTTTTTGAGAATGTGGTCCAAATCGATGAGATAGATTTCCCGGTCCTTGAAATTATTCAAAGCCTCCTTCTTCTCTTCCAAGGTCGCACAACCCGCAATGGAGTCCTTGAGGAGTTTGACCGTTTCTTCTCCGGGGTGGCTGAAATACTTCCGCTTGATCTTCGGGGTAAGCATCGGGAGGATGGTTTCATACTGGGTCCGGATAAAATCCTCCCAGAGGAAATCGCTTGCCCCTAATAATTTTGCCAAGTCCTGGAGGATTTTCGGATCGGAAAAATATTTCTCCCGGCCCATGTCTTGTGCGTTGTCCGCTAAATCCTGGAGGATGTTTTCGAAACGGAGGAGCGCCTGGTAAGGATCCGGGGCTTTCCAGAGGAAATACGTGAATTGTTTGGTAAAGAGGATGGAGAAAGTAATTTGATCGAGAAGCCGTTTGTCCCTTAACGGCCGTCCCCGCAGGTCTAAAAGTTCGAAATCGTCGATCACTTTCGTTCCGATGGTGCGGATTTTGACTGACTCGATATTCACATTATGCAGGGCGAGGGCTGTGCTCAAGGTGTAGAGAAAAAAGGGAGTATCTTCGGAGGTGACGGTGAGCCGGGTCGCGGACTCTTCTTGCTCTGATATGTCGACGTTGACCGGATAGAGAATGGCCTGCGTACTGATTTCGATATTGGACAAAGCGTCGGCTGCAATTTCATTCACCCGCTTTTTTGCCTGACCGAGGGCGTCTCTCCCGCCGGATTCCACGATGTGAAAAACCTCCGGAAGAAGCGCGTCAATTTCTGTGTGCCATTCATGGGCCGATTTTGCAGCTTCCAGTGTGCCGGTAAAAAAATCGATTATCTTCCGCCGCTTCCAAAAGGGCGATACCGCCGGTTTGCCCCGGCGGTATCCTGAGCGGGGTTCCGCCGGCGTTTTCTGCTTTGCGTAGGTAAAGATGCTTCCGGACTGAATATTAAAACCCGTGGCCGCGAATAAACCGGTAATGAGAGAAAACACCGAAGGATGATCATTCGCTAAGACCGTACATTCCACGCGCCCGCCGGGGCTTTCGTTGAGGAGTGTCTGTACAGGCTCTTCCGGGCTTAGTTTCGAAAGGGATTCTACATGCCGCCCGATATCTTTTAAGGAGAAAAAGCTGAAGTATGATTCATCGAGGCTCGCGAGATGAAACTCGACTATTCTCCGGTCCAGGCCGGGAACGATACCGATCAACTCCTCGAAAGCGGGAGCGTTCTTCATGTTCACCATATTCCGAAAAAACGCGCGTTCTGTCCAGTGGGCCTTGACGGAGAATAAATAATTATTGATGCTTGTGAAAATGATACAATTCAGTTTGATTTTTTCTACCTTTCTGCTGGTCCTGGTTGCCGAGCTCGGGGATAAAACGCAGATTGTCGCGTTTTCACTTACTACGAGCTCAGGCAGGCCGGCCACCGTATTTCTTGCTACTTCCTTGGCCCTTGTTCTCTCAACCGTTACAGCTTCACTCATCGGCGGTTTTGTGTCGAAGCTGGTCCCGCGAATAACCGGGTATATTTCCGCGGCTTTATTTATAGGGTTTGGAATTTTTATTCTGGCGCGATGGAAGGCGGAAAAACTCCAGGACGCATTTATTAACAGCATAACCCTCGAGAAGTCTTGTATTCGGATCCTGAAAAAAATAGACGCCTGCGAGGAGATTTCTGATTCACGCATC
>CAYWIK010000028.1:5398-9879 GCA_964458315.1 uncultured Spirochaetales bacterium
CGGAAAATTCATGGCTTCTCGTTTACCGCGCAATCTTATTCGGATTATTTCGGGAGTCATGTTTATCGCCGCGGGAGTAATTACTCTCCTGAGGCTCTTTGATCTTTTTTCATTCTTTGTTTGATTCTCTCGTTTCGGGCCTTTGACTGTCTTTGTCCGTAATGTCCTCGGAAATCACGATAAAATGAGTCACCTGCAGTTCGGAATCGAGGACCGGTGAAATGTGAGCGTATCCCCAGTTGTCTTCCCCCGAGGCGTTTTTGCACGCGAGTTCTCCGATCCAGCCGTTTCCGGAATAGAGGGCTTCCTTTATTTCTTCGTACATTGACATTGAAATGGATGGAGACTTAAATATGCTGACGCTTTGTCCGATGATATCACCGGGATTGTACCGGTTATTGTGGATGAAGAACGGGTTCGCGTATTCAAGTTTTCCTTCTTTGTTGAAAATGAGGACCGACAGGGGGACTTGGTCCACCGCTTGGTATAATTTATGGACCATATCGGTGGAACGGCGGCGGTTCGTTATATCCCGGATGATTCCTACGGTGCCGGTAAAATACTTTCTCTCTTTATCGCCCTTGTACTGGCCTGTGGCGCTTACCTCGCCGTAGGCGATGATCGAGCCGATCATGTCCTCTTTCGGAATATTTTTCTCGGGTTCCGATTTCTTTTTAATAATTGCTATTTCCAAGCTCCTCGTCATCCTCGAGCCGCAGCGGCGCTCGTCGAACAGTTTGGGCGCCTTCTCGACCCCGGTGTTTTGTCCTCTATACTCTTTTAAAATTTCATGCCTGCTCACGTTTTCGATATCTTCTTCCCGGAGGATTTCACTGAAATGTTTTCCAACCAGTTCTTCCGGTTTATATCCGAGGGTAGAGACGGAATTATTGATAAAGGTGAAGTAGCCCCGGGGATCGAGTTTGTAGACAATGTCGGGTATTGCCTGTACGAGGTTTTCGAACCTATTTTCACTCACCCGGATTATGTCTTCCTGGGTTTCCTGGATGTCCCGATACCGGAGGGACTTTCGAATAATAATCGGCAGAAGGTTTAAGTAGCGGTTTTCCGGGTCTTTGACGATAAAATCGGTTGCACCGGCGTGGACCACCTGATGAATGTGTTCTTCGCTTCCCTGCTCCGCCATAACGATACTGGGGGTCAAGAGGGGGATGGAAGGGAGTATATCGAGTACCGTTCCGCCATGCAGCCAGTAGTTTGCTACCACCGCATCGGGGTTGGTATGAAACAGCTCTTTGGCGCGCTGTATATCCTGCTCGAAAGTGATTTCGTAGGGAAGCCGTTGGACGGAAACGATGCTCGAAAAAGTTTCGAACTGGGTTTCATCGTTGCTAATAAACAAGATTTTCATATCATCCATTTTTATTTACCTTCTTTACAGTAACCTAGTGAAAAATAAAGGAAATTGCAATATTATACTCCACAGGAAGGGTCGATGGAAATAGCGTCACACATCATTTTCATAAGCCTCGGGGTTGTCGTTATCGGCGTCGGATTCGTCGGATGCATAGTCCCCGTTATTCCCGGGCCCATTATCGCCTATTTATCACTCCTCTTTGTTTCCATCCCGAAAAAGTGGGAGGCAATTCGGCCCCTTGCTCTTATTATCATCGGCATTATAACCGTTATTGCTACAGTTTTAGACTATGTTTTGCCCGCCCTTATGTCGAAAAAGAAGGGCGCTTCAAAAGCCGGGGTATGGGGATCGGTAATCGGAATGGTTCTCGGCATGTTTTTTCTTCCTCCCTTCGGCATTTTTATCGGGGCTTTTATCGGGGCCGTTGCCGGTGAGCTGATTTTCAATAAGGAGCTCCGGGCAAAAGCGGAACGGGGAAAGGCTTTTAAAGCCGGGTGGGGAGTCTTCCTCGGCACCCTCCTGAGTATCGCCATAAAAATAGGCGCAACCGGGGTAATTACTTTCTATTTTGTCCGCGGGGCATTTAAGACCGTCGGGTAGATACGGTTTTTCGCCGACTCCTTGCATTAACTCGATCTTTGTATTAGAATTTTTATGGAAATTGTGTATACTCTCGCTGGAGAATGAAAACTAGTTGGATTCAACGGTAACGTACGACATAGAAGAACTACAAATGACGCCTCAGCAGATCCTTCACCACGCGTATATCGTGCAGGAGAAGTACGGGGAATCTCCGGCCTTCGGTGTCCGGTATCTCGAAGAGCTTCTCAAGAATAACGGTTATATAGAAACGAACGATGTTGACATTGCTTCGGTATGGATCATCATTGAAGAACTCCGCGCCCTGGCGCAGGCGAGCGGGGACACCCTCGAGATCGGCGAAAAGGACATGGAAAATCACGAAAACGAAGATATCCTGCAGAGAATATCGCAGGAGATCGTGTTTCGAAAACAGATCGAGGAGTTTTACCTTCCTAAACAGCTGATTGATGCGATCATGGAACTGGGAGAAATTCCCAAAAACTCGATGGAGACTACCATCGGCATCGGTTTTATCGATATAGCGGACTATACTTTCCTCTCCAAGTTCTTAAGTCCTCAGGAAAATCAAGTGGTCCTAAACGGGCTCTACACCGCATTCCACTATGTCCTCCGGAGACACGGCGGCTATCTCAATAAAATCGAAGGGGACAGCATGATGTTTCACTTCGGAGGAATCATTGACCCGAATGTAAAAGAACTGAAACCCGAGCACGCGGTGAAGTACATTTCCAAAGAGCTGTTCTATACCTGTATCGAGATGCAGCGGGTGTGCGTGCTCTTCAATCAGGCGAACGACAAGTTTATCGAACAGAATGCCGATCGGCGCACCAGGGAATATCTCGAACGTTCTTTCAGCATCATCAGCATGCTCCGAAACAACCTCGAGCTTGCATCTTCAATTAATGCCTTGTTTCAAATCAGGATCCGCATTGGGGCAAATATCGGGGAAGTGACTATCGGCAATTTCGGGCCCCAGGGAGCAAAACAGTGGGACGTTGTCGGCCTCCCGGTCATCGATGCAAAACGGATGGAAATGACCGCCCCGGTAGGGGGCCTCCGGATTTCCGAAGAGTTTTACAATCATTTAGAGAAAATCGGGATTGTCGAAGCTTATTTCCGGCGGTTCAAGCGGGAAGCCCAGGCGTTAGGCGGTACCTTTAAAAACATCAGCAAGGAAGACTTGTTTAAGTTTAGTATTGTGAACATAAAAGAGAAGAAGGATGCGGTTTTCCGTACCTACAGCGTACAGGTCAATCCGGGACTGCCCGAGGCGATTGCCGACCAGGTCGCGCTTCTATTGGAGAAGGGTGATGCCGGGGCGGGCAAAATTCTCGAACTGCTCCAGTACTACCGGGGGAACCGTTATGTCATCGAAGCAATTGAAAAGATTTTTCGGGACAACCGCGTCATGATCCGTAAAGTACATATTTTAAAGATTATCTACCCGAAAAAGTATCAGGCGTTTCTCAAGAAACTCGGGAATGACCGGGGAAAAACGGTGGAGTTCATCGAGGAGAATTATACCCTTTTTAAGTTATTCGAAAAATTAGGCGGGTATCAAGACAAGGTAAAACTTTCCTCTGCATTCCCGGGAGTCGATAACGATTTTGTCGATTATGAATCCTGGTTCGAGAAGGAGAAAAAACTGGTGAAGGCGCAGTACCGGGTAAAAAAACGCTCTGCAGACCAGACGGCATATTTTTACAATATGGTTTACCCCCTCGTGTTCATAAGTATCCGTGCAAGTATCATCGAGCATCAGCGCGACTATGGAGAAGAAGAACTGGAAGAGCTTTCGGAAGAATGATAAACGGTAAAATATGCTTGACAAAATATATAGAAATTACTATATTGTAAAAGATATAAAATGAGCCCAAAAAACAGCGTTGAAGCGATTAATATCAGATACTCCGAGCTGGCCGATGCATGTTGCCGCCTTTCCTGCGGAGGCGCGTTGAACTACGCGAAGCCTGAAAAGGGCGAAGTGTGCGCGGACCTCGGAAGCGGCCGGGGGCTTGATGTACTCCGGATGGCCGAAGCAGTCGGCCCCGAAGGGTTTGCCTACGGCATCGATATTTCCGAAGGAATGCTGAAAAAAGCAAAACGGAATGTCGAAAAGCTGGGGATTAAAAATGCGCGATTTTTAAAAAGCCCCCTGGAGATAATCCCCCTCGAAAGCGGGAGCATCGATGTCCTTATTTCCAACTGCACCATCAATCACGCGGATGACAAACCTGCAGTATGGAGGGAAGTACACCGGGTCCTGAAGCCCGGCGGAAGGTTCGTGGTAAGCGATATCTACGCTATGCGGCCGGTACCTGAAAAATACGCCGCCGATCCGGAGGCGGTTGCCGAATGTTGGGCCGGGGCGGTTACGAAAGAGGTCTACTTCGAGACTTTAAACCGGGCGGGATTTACCGATGCGGCGATACTCGAGGAGAGCGATCCGTATCAAAAAGGAGAAATCGAGGTTGCAAGTTTTACCATAACCTCGTACAAA
>CAYWIK010000028.1:9979-15981 GCA_964458315.1 uncultured Spirochaetales bacterium
AAAACATAGAGAAAACAAAGAGGAGCAGCTGATGAAGTCTCTCATTAAGAAGAAAGCAAGTTTACAGAAAAGTACAGCCCAGTGCTGCGCGAAAATTTCCGTTATTGTTGCGGGCTGTCACGACTAAACAACAGAAGCGATAAAATTAAAACGTATACTTCTACTCCGTAAATACAGGACGGAAAAGGCATGCAGTTTTCAAATCACAACATATTTTCCAAGATTCGCGGCTCAGAAAATTTTTTTCTCCTCAATCTTCTGTCTAAAAACGCGGACATAATCGAACCCGAACTGGCGGAACGAATGAACTCGAACGCCCTTACCGAAACCGAAATGCAGGAGTTTATTTCCAAAGGATATCTCGCGGACCCGGAAGAGGAGCAGGGGCGGTACCGCCGGGCATATCTCGATTTCCTCGAAGCCAGGGAAAACTCCGAAATCCAGCTTTTCTTCGTCCCCACCTACGGGTGTAACTTTTCCTGTTCCTACTGTTATCAGAGTGGATATAACAGGCCGGCGGGGAGGCTCGACCGAAGGGTCATCGATGCCTTTTATGCGTATGTGGATACCGTATTCGCCGGTAAAAATAAATATATCACTCTCTTCGGCGGCGAGCCCCTCCTTCCGGGGGAGGAGTACCGGGCCGGATTCGAAGACTTTATCGAGGAAGCCGTTAGACGGAACATCAGTTATGCGGTGGTTACCAATGGGTATCATTTAGCCGGGTATCTCGACGTTATTTCCAGGGGAAATGTGCGGGAAATTCAGGTGACCATTGACGGACCTGAAGAAATTCACAACCGCAGGCGGCCCCTCGCGGGCGGCGGCGGGACCTTCGGAAAAATTGTCGAAGGAATTGACGCCGCCTTGGAAGCGGAACTATCGGTAAACCTTCGGGTTGTGGTGGACCGTGAAAACCTGCCCTATTTGCCCGAGCTTGCGCGATACGCGGGACAAAAAGGATGGACCGAAAGCCCCTTTTTTAAAACACAGCTTGGACGAAACTACGAGCTTCATACCTGCGGCGTCGATCCGTCGGTTATTTTTTCCAGGGTGGAAATGTACGAGTCCCTGTACGATCTCCTTCAACAGTTTCCGGAAGTCGGGGAGTTCCACCGGCCGGCATATTCGGTTTCCCGGTTCCTTTTCGACCGCGGCGAACTTCCCGAACCGCTTTTCGACAGCTGTCCGGGGTGTAAAACCGAGTGGGCCTTCGACTATGCCGGGCGTATTTATTCCTGTACCGCCACCGTGGGAAAGCAGGGAGAGGAACTCGGCGCCTTTTACCCGAAGGTCCAAAGAGATACCGAAACGATCGACGAGTGGGAAGAACGGGACATTACCGCAATAAAGGAGTGCGGGGAGTGCGCACTCCGGCTTGCGTGCGGCGGCGGATGCGCCGCGGTGGCGAAAAACAGGACCGGGAAAATAAACAGCCCTGACTGCAGGCCTGTGGACAAACTACTCGAGATGGGGCTGTCCCTCTATTTCGATAAAAAAAGCGGGAGGTAAATGATGGCGGGAAAAATAAAAGAGATTGATGCTAAGGAATTTGAAAAGGAAGTGCTTGAGGCGGAACGGGCGGTTTTGGATTTTTATTCTACCGAGTGCCCGCCGTGCGAAGCCCTGGCATCGAAATACGAATCTTTAAGCATGATTTATGGTGATGACATACGGTTTTTCAAGATTTTTAGGCAGGGAAACAGAGAGCTTGCCGAACGTCTCGGGGTGACCGGATCGCCGACGGTGCTCTTTTTCAAAAACGGCAGGGAGACCGGCAGCCGGCTGGCCGGAGGGGTCAAGCGTTCGGAGCTGATGGAAAATCTCGACGCCCTTCTTCCTCCGGAACGGTCGGAGGAACTAAAGAGCGGAATAAAACCGATTTCCACGGAAACCGACGTATTAATTCTCGGCGGCGGGCCGGCTGGACTGGCTGCCGGTCTCTATTTAGGGCAGGCGCACATTGATACCGTGCTGGTGGATACCTCCCTTCCCGGAGGATATGTTTCCACGACCCATCAGGTTTCCAATTATCCCGGCTTCATCGAACCCCAGCAGGGCTTTATGCTTTCCCATTACATGAGCGAGCAGACCAAAGGGGCGGGAGTAGCGTTCCGCGCGGCGGCTGATGTGACCGGTATCGACCTTCCGGAACAAAAAGTAGTTGTAGACGGTTATGAAACCATTCAAGGGAAAAGGCTTATTATCGCCACCGGTTCTTCTCCCAGGCCCTTAGGGCTTCCCGGAGAGTCCCAATACCGGGGAAACGGGCTCTCATACTGCGCCACCTGTGACGCTAAATACTACGACGGGAAAGAGGTCATCGTAATCGGAGGAGGGAATTCCGCGATAGAGGAAGCCCTCTTTATTAACAAGTTTTCAAGCAAGCTCACCATTGTCCATCAGTTCGACCACCTCCAAGCCAATAAATTGGCGCAGGAAAAGATCTTTGCAGAAGAAAACATAGAATTTCTTTTCGAACACGAACCGAGGGAGTTTATCAAACACGGTCCCATGGACATGGAAGTGAAGGTTGAGAATTTAAAAACCGGAGATTATTCCAGCCTCCGCGCGGCAGGGGTGTTTATCTTTGTCGGTTTTATCCCGAACCTCGAGGGAATGGCCGAAGATTTGGCTTTAGACCAGTGGGGATATGTAAAAACCGATGAAGACATGAAAACCAGCATTACAGGGGTGTATGCTGCCGGGGATGTGCGGAGCAAGAAGTACCGCCAGATTACAACCGCCGTTGCAGACGGTACCATTGCGGCCATGGACATTTCCAAGGAACTCGCCTAGGCTTGGCACCGACTATGAACTGTTTAGGATGCACGAAGAAGGAGTGCAGGACCGAAGTAGTGTCCTGCGGTCGGGAAAAAGGCCTGAAAGACGAGGGTTTGCGGCGGTATCACGGTCCGTATGAGCAGAAAATCGTGCAGGCGGCCGCCGAATTAGTGGACCACGGCCGTGCCGGGACATTGAGCCGCTTAGAGGAAATCGCCGAGTTTGCGTCCCGTGTGGGGTATAGCGATTTGGGAATTGCTTACTGCTATGCAATGGAGGACGACGCCGGGAAGGTAAGGAGTTTTCTAAAAGAGAGGGGTTTCTCCGTTACGGCGGTTTCCTGTACCGTAGGCGCCTACCGGCAGTCCGAGCTCAACGAAACGAGCAGTATCGAAAACGTCTCCTGCAACCCTATCCTGCAGGCCGAGCAGTTTAACCGGAAGAAGGCAGACCTCGTCATTACTATGGGACTTTGCCTCGGCCACGATATCCTCTTCTCCCGCTATCTGCGTACAGACAGCACCAATCTCGTGGTAAAGGACCGGACGAACGGTCACAATCCCCTCGCGGCTATCCGTTGAGTTTTCACCCTTCTGCTGATATACTGTGCTTCAGGTATAGAAAAATAGACAGGAGGGCGGAGTGAAAAAAGAGATAACTATTGCTCAATTTGCCGATGAGCTTAAAACGAGACTCGGCAAAGGGAAAACAGTAGACTGCTGTAAGGAAGAACTTCTCAACCTTGCCGATATCATTAAAGAAAAAATCGGGGACGAAAAAATAACGGTAAATTGGAAGGACTGAGTATACTCCGGGGCTTTGCCTTACCACATACATATAAAAACGCGGCTGCTGCACGATCAATAATGAATGAGCTGGGAGAGAGGGAAGTCCCTTTCCTGTTCGTTATCGATTTCGATGCGGAAGAACCTTTTGTTGTTCCCCTGCGGGATATCGACCCGGCCCGGGTACTCTTTCAGATGCCCGGGTGGACCAATGTGGATACCTTTCCCGAGTGCAGCGGAGCCGTCAATTTTAGAAAATATCCCGTTTCTTTCGAAGAATATAAAAGGGCCTATGACGCGGTACGCCGCCATTTTGTGCTGGGAAATACCTATCTCACTAATCTGACCTTTCCGACACCTATCGAAATCAACTTAAGTCTTCGGGAAATTTTTCTCTTCAGCAGGGCGAAGTTCAAGCTTCTCTTTCACGATCGTTTTGTGGTGTTCTCGCCGGAAATATTTGTGCGGATCAAGGACGGCGTCATTTCCTCTTATCCGATGAAGGGAACCATCGATGCTTCTGTTCCGGATGCGGATGAGGTGATCCTTGCGGACGAAAAGGAAATGGCCGAACACATCACCATTGTCGATTTGATTCGGAACGATATCGGGATTATCGCGGAAAAAGTGGAGGTAACAAAATTCCGTTATATCGATCGGCTCACTACCAATCAAAAGGACCTCCTCCAGGTAAGTTCCGAAATTACCGGCAGGCTGACCGCGGACTACCGTAAGCGGCTCGGGGATATAATATTCGCCATGCTTCCCGCCGGATCGATTACCGGGGCGCCGAAAAAAAAGACCGTTGAAATTATCAAAGAGGCGGAAAATTATAGACGCGTGTTCTACACCGGCATTTTCGGCTATTTCGACGGCAGTAATGTAGACAGCGCCGTTATGATTCGGTTCATCGAACGTACCGCCGACGGCTTGGTGTTTAAAAGCGGCGGCGGGCTCACGGTGTACAGCGATGCATGGTCCGAGTATCAGGAGTATATCGATAAGGTCTATGTGCCTATTTACTGAAGCAGTACGAATTCAAGACGGGCTGCCCCGAAACCTCGAATACCACCAAAAGCGGTGCGGTCGTACAAGACAGCGGTTTTTCCCCGAATTACCTCCCTTGGACCTCGAACGGGCGCTTTCCGGCGTTACCCTGCCGCGGGAAGGCAGGCACAAGTGCAGAATACTCTACAGCGCCGGCATCGAGGAGATCGACGTCACCCCTTATACACCGAGGCGCGTTGAAAGTCTTAAAATCGTCGAAGACGATACCATCGACTATCGGTACAAATACGCGGACCGTTCCGCCGTCGAAAAGCTTCTGGCCCGCCGTGAAGGGTGCGATGATGTCCTTATTGTCCGGCAGGGAAAGGTTACCGATATTTCCTATGCGAATGTGGCTTTTTTACTCAGGGGACGCTGGTATACGCCCTCTTCGGTGCTCCTGCCGGGAACCATGCGCCGGTTTCTCCTCGATACCCGCCGGATCGAAGAGCGGGAGATCGTCCCGGAAGATATCCGCCTGTTTGAAGGGCTTTCCCTCATAAACGCGATGCTCGACCTCGGAGAGGTCGTCCTTGATTGCTCCCGCATACGGTATTAACTTTAAGCAAGGAGTATTTTTATGAACCTCGGAATTAGAAACAAAACGGCATTTGTCGCCGCCGCTTCAAAGGGCCTCGGCCGGGGGTGCGCGGAGGCCCTTGCTGCTGAAGGAGCGCGGGTAACTATATGCGCCCGGCACAGACACGAACTGGAACAGACGGCCCGCGAAATCGGCGAAAAGAACGGGGCGGATGTTCTGGCAGTGCATGCAGATGTAACGGAACCGGCAGAGCTCACCAACGCGTTAGAATCCGCGGCGGCCCGTTTCGGGCCGGTCGATATTCTCATTACCAATGCCGGCGGACCGCCCGCCGGTTTCTTCGACGATTTTACCGACGAAGATTGGGAAGCGGCGTTCAGGCTCAATTTCTTAAGCGCGGTGCGGATGATTCGGGAGGTCCTGCCGGAGATGAGGAGAAACGGTTGGGGCAGGATTGTCAATCTTACCAGCGTGTCCGTAAAAGAACCGATAGATAACCTCATTCTTTCGAATTCGGTCCGCGCGTCGGTCCACGGGCTCGCAAAAACTTTGGCCGGGCAGGAAGCGGCCAACGGAATAACCGTCAACAATGTGATGCCGGGATTTACTCGGACCGGCCGAGTGGAAGAGCTGGTTATAAGGCCCGGAGTAGCCGCGGGGAAGAGTGAAGAGCAGGTCTTAAAAGAAGCGGCTGAGAATATACCCGCGGGCAGGATCGGCACAACCGAAGAGCTTGGGGCCCTGGTAGCTTTTCTTGCTTCTCAGTGGGCGGGATATATAAACGGAGTATCGATCCCGATAGACGGCGGTTCTATTCACGCGGCTTTTTAAGAGGAATGTACGAT
>CAYWIK010000028.1:16081-26749 GCA_964458315.1 uncultured Spirochaetales bacterium
TCACCGATAATGAAGTTATCGTCATCATGAAGGGAAACTGAAAAGTGCCGATTCACAATAACGACATAGCAGATATGTTCAATAAGACGGCGGACCTTCTGGAAATCAAGGGAGAGAACGAATTCCGTGTGCGGGCGTACAGGAACGCCGCGCGTACCGTCGAGAGTCTGTCGAAACAGGCTTCGGAAATGATAGAACAAGGCGAGTCCCTTTCCGACCTTTCAGGAATCGGCAAGGACCTGGCCGGGAAGATAAAAAATATCGTAAAAACGGGAAAACTTCCTGTTTTGCATGAACTGGAAGACCAGTTTCCTAAAGGAATACATCAGCTTCTTCGAATCGAGGGATTAGGCCCGAAAAAGCTGAGGAAGCTGTACGATGAATTGGATATAACCGATATCGAAGGTCTCGCTTCTGCAATAGAAGAGGGGAAGTTACGGGACCTGGAGGGATTCGGGAAAAAGACGGAAGAGAATATTAAAAAGAGCCTGGAAAACTTTTCCCCCGAGGACAACCGGATCAAACTGGTCAGGGCGGAAGAGATTGTAGGGGATTTGATTGCTTATCTTGAAAAAGAAAAAAGTCTGCACAAAATAACCGTTGCCGGCAGCTACAGACGGCGGAAAGAGACGGTGGGTGATCTCGATATCCTTGCCACCAGCGAATCGAATAAAAAGGGGATGGAGCATTTTGTCGGATATGAAGATGTGAGCCGAGTGGTTTCCCGGGGAGAGACCCGTTCTACCATCGTTCTCCGTTCCGGTCTCCAGGTCGACCTTCGCATAGTCAGCCCCTCGAGTTACGGAGCGGCACTTTATTATTTTACCGGCTCGAAGGAACATAATATTGCTGTACGGAAGCGCGGTATCGAAAAAGACCTTAAAATAAACGAATACGGCGTGTTCAAAGGGGAGGAACAAGCGGCAGGCAGGGAAGAAAAGGAGATTTTCGAGCAGGTCGATCTTCCCTACATAGAGCCGGAACTGCGGGAAAACCAGGGTGAAATCGAAGCGGCGGAAAAGGGAGAACTCCCAAACTTGATCACCTTGGAAGATATCCGGGGAGACCTGCATGTGCACACCAAGGCCACGGACGGAAAATCCAGCCTCGAAGAGATGGCCGAGGCAGCCAAAGAGCTGGGGTATGCCTACCTTGCAATCTGTGACCATTCTAAGCATGTATCGGTGGCCGACGGATTGGACGAGAAACGCCTCGGCGAACAGATCGACGAAATTGATAAAATAAATAGTAAGGTCAAAGGCATTCGACTGCTCAAAGGGATCGAAGTAGATATTCTGACCGACGGGACCCTCGACCTCTCGGACGACATTTTGAAATATCTCGATCTGCGGGTTTGCTCCATTCACTATAAGTTCAATCTTTCTGAAAAGGAACAGACCGAGCGGGTCCTGAAAGCGATGGGAAACCGATATTTCGATATCCTTGCCCACCCCACGGGCAGGCTCATCGGCCGGCGGGACGCGTATAAAATTGACATTGAAAAAATTATGGACCGCGCGGTGGACACCGGCTCTGCTCTCGAACTCAACTCTTTTCCCGACCGGCTTGACTTAAAGGACACCCATCTCAAGGCAGCGAAGGAGAAAGGGTGTAAAATCGTTATTTCAACCGATGCTCACAGCACCGACGGACTCGATTTTATCCGCTTTGGGATCGGACAGGCCCGGCGGGGGTGGCTCGAAGCAGAGGACGTGCTCAATACGGCTGACCTCGACAGTTTGTTAAAGAAACTCGGGCGCTGAGCGGGCGGCCGGGACAAAACAGCGATAAAACCCCGAACTTGTTTGCATATATTCCCAATGTGTGATATATGATTACGACCTATGGATATTTTCGATAAGTGTTATAACTTCAAAGAAGCACAGCAGGTGCAGGAAAGAGGTCTTTATCCCTATTTTCGGCCGATAGGCGAAATCCGGGGAAGCCGCGTAAAAATCAACGGACAGGAACTCATCATGATCGGGTCGAACAATTATCTCGGGTTGTCCCACGATCCGCGGGTAAAGGAGGCTGCAAAAGAAGCGATCGACAAGTTCGGGACCTCCTGCTCCGGCTCACGGTTTCTAAACGGCACACTTTCCCTGCATGAAGAACTGGAACACCGACTTGCCGAATTTGTAGGAAAAGAAGCGGCGCTGGTGTACTCTACCGGCTATCAGTCTAATTTGGGGGCAATTTCCGTTCTCCTGGGAAAAGGGGACCATATATTTACCGACCGTTTCAATCATGCCTCCATTATGGACGGAATATTTTTTGCGAACGGCGTGACGGGCGGCGCGATCAAGGTGCACCGGTATCTTCATAACAGTATGCCGAGCCTCGAGAAGCGGCTTAAAGAGATCCCCCATGATGAACCGAAAATCATCGTTACCGACGGGGTGTTCAGCATGGAAGGAGACATCGTTGAGCTGCCCGAAATGAAACGGATTGCGGCGGAGCATAATGCCCGGATATATATTGATGAGGCCCACGCGGTTGGGGTGATTGGAAAACACGGCAAGGGGACGGAAGAACATTACGGCATATCCGGACAGGCCGATATCATTATGTGTACCTTTTCAAAATCTTTTGGAAGTCTAGGCGGTTTTTTAGCAGGCGATTTTTTGGTCATCGATTATATCAAACACCTGTCGAGGCCCCTTATGTTCAGCGCGAGCATGCCTCCCGGGGCGCTCGCGGCGGTCCTCAAGGCCCTCGACATTATCGAAAACGAACTGGAGCACGTGACCAGGCTTCAGGAGATTACCCGGCGGATGATTCGGGGTTTCAAAGACCTCGGTTTTGATGTCGGCGAAACCGAAACTCCCATTATTCCCCTCATGATTCGGGATTTCGACCGGACCATGCTGTTCTGGAAAGGCCTTTTCGAAAACGGCGTGTACGCAAATCCGGTGGTCAGCCCGGCGGTGCCCCCGGACCGATCTTTAATCCGGACTTCCTTTATGGCGATTCATACGGACGAAGATTTGGACCGGGTGCTCGAAATAGCTGAAAAGGAAGGAAAAAAACTGGGGATTATCTAAAGAGTTTTCTCCATAACCGCGTATGTTTTTGAAAGCCGGGCATGGCTCAGCATGTGTACCAGCTTGATGGTTTCCGTATTGTCCTCCAACACCCAGCCGATATCGCTGTAGTCGTACTGTTTTTCCCGGGTATAGAGATGCTGTTTGTACAGAAGATAGGCTTCGAGGCCTAAGTTTCTAAATTTTTTCTTTACTCCGAGGTAGCCCAGTCTGAAACCGGAGGTCCTCGAGGCGCCGAGAAACATTTTTGCCGCCCGGGCAAATTCAAGATGCCGGGAAAGGCCGGAGGGTTCCATCTTTTCCAGAATGTTTGGAATGCCGCCGAAAAAACCGGCTGCTTCTCCGCCGACATAAGCGAATATAAACAAATTTTTATCGATAATCATCTTCATTTCATCGACAATTTCGTCAAACTCCTCTTCGGTAAAGGGGACAAACCCGAAATTGTTCGACCATGCCTCGTTATATATTTCCCGCATTTCCCGTTTTCTTACAGACAGCGGTCGGTCGTCCCACTTTTCGAGCCTGATTTTCCCGCGTTTTTCAACCAATTCTCCGATACGCCTAAGCTTTTCCTCGATTGGGCTCATAACGGGGCATTCCCATGAGTAAATTTTCTTCACCTGCTCAAATCCGCATTTTTTGAACAAATTTTCATAGTAAGGTTTGTTGTAGGGATAATAGATGACGGGCCGGCTGTCAAATCCGTCGATAAGGACTCCCGGGGTGGCTTCGTTTATCGGGAAGCTCTGTGGGCCGCGGGCTTTCTCCATTTTTTTGTCACGAAGCCACTGTGCCGCTGCATCCAAAAGGGCCCCCGCGGCTGTTTCGTCATCGATCGATTCGAATTGCCCGAAAAAACCGACCTTGTCGTTCCAGTGCTCATTATGCCGCCTGTTTACGAACGCACAATTTCTTCCGACAATTTTCCCCTCCCGCTCCGCGAGAAAAAACACAATCTCCGCGTGCTTGTAAAATAGATTATGAGGCTCAAGGAATCCGACGAGGCCGAATAGACGGTTTCCTAAATATTCATAGTCGAGAAGAGGAATGTATTGAGGGTCGTCTCTATAGTGGTCCCAATGAAATTGGACGAATTGTCTGAGAAGGTCTCGGTCCTGTTTTGTGCGGTTCGAAAAGGTGATAAGATTTATTTCCGGCATTGCACTACACTATCATATCTGTAATACTATGAAAATATGGAAAAATCAATCATTACATCCTACGGCGAGGTGCTTTGGGATATGCTCCCGGACCGTTCGGTTTTAGGAGGCGCCCCCTTTAATTTTACCTACCGTGCGAGAAGTCTTGGAAATGACGCGGCCCTGGTAAGCAGGGTCGGGTCCGATGAATTGGGCACCCGGGCGCTGGAACAAATGCGGAAGCTGGGGATCCCGACAGATTATATCCAGCTCGATCGCGAATACCCTACCGGAAAGGTCCCTGTTACCTTTGACGAAAATAAGAATCCTTCTTACGTGATCGTCGAAGATGTGGCATACGATTATATCGAATACAACGACAACCTCGCGTTCCGAATGCAGGATTCGGACTGTATCTGTTTCGGGAGCCTTATCCAGCGTAACGAACCGTCGCGAAGGACACTATACCTCCTTCTCGATTATTTTAAAGGCGCCTACACCCTTTTCGACATCAATCTCCGGAAAAACTGCTACTCCCGGGAAATCATCGAGAATTCCCTCAGCCGGACAAATATTCTTAAGCTGAATGAGGATGAATTACGGGAATTGAAAGAGATGTTCCTGCTTTCCGGCAATACTATCCGGGAGATTTCGGCGCTCCTTACCGAAACATACGAGCTCACCTATTGCCTGGTGACCCTGGGAGACAAAGGTCTTTACGCGGTTTCAAAAGATAACGAAGAAGTCTACGTCCCCGCGTTTCAGGTCGATCTGGTCGATCCTGTGGGTTCCGGAGACGGGTGCGCGGCCGGCTTTATCGACGCTCTGCTCGGCGGCGAAACCCTTGAATATGCGTGCAGATTCGCCGCGGCGGTAGGAGCGGTGGTGGCGGAACAATCCGGGGCGACCGGACCGCTGGACCGAAAGCAGGTCGAGGAAATGCTGGGCAGGGAAGATGTATCGGCCCCCCATCCCGAGTTTGCATAGAAGTACCTTGATTTTATTTTTCAACTTCTTTATTATCTGGATGAAAAAAAATAAATGGAAAGGAGTTTCCGATGGCATACAAGATTACTGATGAATGTGTTGCTTGCGGCGCCTGTGAGCCTGAGTGTCCCGTAGAAGCGATCTCGGAAGGCGATCCGATCTATACGATCGATCCTGAGACATGCACCGACTGCGGCGCTTGTGCTGAAGTTTGTCCTTCAGAAGCGATCGTACAAGCTTAACTTGAAGGCACGTATCAAAGTCATCGATATAAAACCGTCCTGTTACCGGGGCGGTTTTTTTTGTGGGTGCGCCCGGTAGGGTCCGCCCATGCAGAGGAGACCGCATGCCGAATAGGACCCTCGTACAAAGACTGGCCCGTCCTTTTTTAAAAAAAAGCTTTCCTTCTCATGAAGGCACGATAGGAAGCCTTCCTTTGGAGAAACCGGTTGAGGTTTTACGGGACAAGTGGGGAATCCCGTACATTTACGCAGGCAATGTGCATGATCTGTTTACCGCGCAGGGGTTTGTCCATGCACAAGACCGTCTCTGGCAGATGGAGACGCTGCGCCGGCTGACCGGCGGCCGTCTTTCTGAAATAAGCGGAGAGGCTTCGGTTTTGCTGGATTATTTTGTCAGGATGGCAGGGTTCCCGAGCCTCAAACAACGGGCCTTAGAAACCCTCAATTCCGGGGAGCGGGCGCTGCTCGAATCCTACGTTGCCGGTGTAAATGCATGTATCGCGCATATGGCCGACCGGCTTCCCTTCGAATACCGGATCATGAAACATGATCCCGAACCGTGGCGTCTAGAGGACGTTTTCAGTTTTCTCGCCCTTACTCTGTGGACGGAACAAACCAACTTTCGGGAGGAGCTTTTGGCCCTGCAGGCAGCGGGAAAGGTGGACCTGGATCTGTGGAACCAGCTCCTTCCGCCCTATCCGGAAGAGACGTACCCGGATGACGACTTTTTTACCCGGAGCCGGGGCAGGAAACCGGCGCCCTTTCATCCCGCGGCGGCCGCACTGTTCGGCGGTATAAACCTCCACGGAGACGGCGAGGGAAGCAACAACTGGGCGTTCGCGCAAGGACCGGGGGGGAAACCGATCTGTGCAAACGATCCGCATATGGTCCTCTCCGTGCCGTCTATCTGGTACTTTTGCCGCCTCGAATGCCCGGGAAAGCAGGCCGCCGGTGCTTCATGGGCCGGAATGCCCGGCGTGGTAATTGGGCACAACGGCCGAATTTCCTGGGGAGTGACCACCGCAATGGTGGATTATACCGACCTTTATACCTTTGAAGTCGATCCGAAAGAACCGACATGCTACCGCTCCGGCGCCCGTATGGCGCGGATGGAAGAAGAAAATCTGTCCATCGGTCTGCCTAAGGGGAAGACCAAACAAATGACCCTTTACCGTACCGTCCACGGCCCGGTTATAAGCGCGGTTACACCGGGCGCGGAATATGCAGCCGCCCTTAAATGGCACGGTACGACGGCGCCGGAGGCATTAGAGCTCACCGATGCCCGCGGCTTTTTAGGCGCTTTTACCTGCGGAAGTGTGGATGAGTTTTTCTCCCTTGCCGAGAATATCAAGGGATTGAGCCTGAACTTGGTAGCCGGAGACGCGGACGGCAATATCGGCTGGCATGTGACCGGTTCGCCGCCGAAACGGAAGGGTTATACAGGAAGGCTCCCCGCGGACGGTTCTTCGGGAACAGCCGGATGGGACGGCTACGTTCCCTACAGCGAGCTTCCTCATAAGGTAAACCCCGCGGAAGGATGGCTGGCCACGGCAAACCATCGTACCGGCGGCAGTGAGTTTCCCCATCCGATTTCCTATTCCTGGCTCGGGGCTTATCGGTATAACCGTATTGCGGAGAAACTGAAACAGCTTACCACCGCCGGCGTCGAAGATTTTGAAGCGCTGCAGATGGACGTTCATTCCCTCCAGGCGGATATTCTCGTACCATCGGTCCTTGCCATGCACTATGAAGACAAGCGGGCCTGTGAAGCGGCGGAGTTCCTGCGCCGGTGGGACCGGGAAGTGACGGCGGAAAGTTCCGGAGCCGCGGTGTATGAAGTTTTTATCATCGAGCTGATCCATCTGCTTGTAGGGCCCCTTTTAGGAGAAGATATCGCCTTCTATTTCAATACCCTTTTAAGCCGGTACACTATTGAAGATATTATTTTCGAAAAACCTGATTCCGTCATATGGCAAAAAGCGGCGGAAAAGCTTGGGCCGGGTGCAGATTCCGGTATGGGAAAGGTGGTGGAAGCCGCCCTTATCAAGACGATACGGTTTCTCGAAAAAAGTCTGGGAAAAAACAGAAAACGGTGGAGCTGGGGAAGGGTCCACACCTACGAATTTCTTCATCCGGGGTCGAGGGGAAAGGGATGGACCGGCAATATTGCTTCCAGACTCTTAAACCGCGGGCCCTTTCCGGCCCCGGGTGATAACGGGACGGTCAATCTGGGAAGTTTTTCCGCCATCGGCAGAAACTACCGGACTATTGCCGCCCCGTCGATGAGGCTGATCGTTCCGCTTGCCGATCCGGATCAAACGAGGATTATGGGACCCCTGGGGCAGTCCGGGCATCCCGGACATCCAAATTACGATGATATGGTCCAATCATGGATCCGCGGTGAAACCATGCAGTTTCCTTTCCGCAGAAAAGAGGTTGAGAAGAAGGCGGTCAAAAGACTCGAACTGGTCTTAAATGCGTCAACATGATATAAAAAAATACGGAGCCGCGTTTATTAAAACCCGGGGAGGTGTCTGCTGTGAAAAATAAACTCATTATTTTTATTTTTTTTCTATCTTTTAGTTCCCTTTTGTTCGCCGCTGATCCGGTTGAACCGCAGTCCGTTACCCTTTACAACCGGACCGGCTATACACTCAGTCATGTTTTTGTCTCAACCGGACAAGCCGGTTACTGGGGTCCGGACATACTCGGGAAAGGAGTGAAACTCGAAAACGGTGAAATGAAAGGAATACTCCTGCATGTTCCCCCGTCGGATACGGATTTTCATTTTATGGCGATGGATGCGGAAGGGTACGCCTACATGATCTACGACCGGAAGATTCCGATTGAAAAGCCCGGTGAGATCGTTTTCCGGTTCGCGCATTTCCTGGAATCAGCACCCGAGCAGGAGTTTATAAGCCTTCAGGTGGTAAACCGGACCGTCCCGCTCTACCGGCTGTTCATCGCCCCGGAGGATTCGACTTCCCGGGGAGCCGATCTGCTGTACGGTGAGATTATCCTCGAAACGGGAGACTCCGTCGAACTGTTTCTTCCTGCACAGCGAAAAGCGGTCCCTTACAGGATATATGCAGTGGATGAGGACTTGGATGACTATCTGGTCGGCATCGACTTGGGCCTCGAACGGCCCGATGCGGAAGATACGATAACCGTATCAATCGAGGTTGCGGATCAGCGCTTTTAAGGATTGCGGTTTCGAGATTTCGTACCCCTGGGCATAATCGATGCCCAGTTCCGTAAGCTTTTCGAGGATTTCACGGTTTCGTACAAACTCCGCGATGGTCTTGATTCCCATGACGTGACCAAGGTTATTGATCGCCTCTACCATGGCGGAATTTACCGCGTTTTCGTCCATATCTTTGACAAAAGACCCGTCGATTTTAAGATAGTCTACGGGCATGTTTTTCAAATAATTGAAGGAGGAAAAACCGCTCCCAAAATCATCGAGGGCGAAGGTGCAGCCGAGGGTTTTGAGCTCATGGATGAACTTACTCGCCGTCGTCATGTTGCTTATGGTGACTGTTTCGGTAATCTCGAAACAAAAATCAAAAGGTTTTACATTGTTGGTCTTGATTTGGTTTTGAATAAACTCGAGAAAATGTTCGTCCGCCATACTTTCGGCCGAGAGGTTGATGGTGAACACCAACCGTTTTTCGTTATTGTTGTTTTGTTCGGCAACCTTGTTATACATGCTCATGGCGGTATTCACCACCCACCGGTCGACCGAGGGCATCATATTGTACCGCTCCGCCGCGGGGAGAAAATCCGCGGGCGGAATAATGTTTCCCTCTTCATCCACCATCCGGATAAGAATTTCGAGCTTTTCCATATGGGATTCTTTTGCCGTCGGTGAAATGGGAATAATAGTTTGATAGAAGAGCTCGAACCGGTTTTCTTCCAAGGCACGGGTAAGGCGGGTAACCCACTGCATCTCTCCCCGGCGCTTTTTGAACATGGTATCCGAGGTTTTGTATATACGGATTCGCCGCCCCCCCTCGTCTTTCGCGATGTAGCACGCGTCGTCGGCGGCCGCGAGGACCGAATGGATATCTTCACTTTCAGAGTCGATTGTAACGAGTCCGATGCTGGAGTGAATATTGAACGCCGTTTTTTCCCAAATCAGCCTTCTTTCACTCAAGCGGCTGTGAAGCCGCTGGGCGATTATATAAGCTGTTTCCTGGTCGGTATCCGAAAGAAGGACCCCGAATTCGTCGCCGCCTAATCGGGCGCAGATATCGCTGCTTCGAAATACATTTTTTATGATCGCCGTGGTCTCGAGGAGCAGTTCGTCTCCCGCCGCGTGCCCGATCGTGTCGTTGATGAGTTTGAACTGGTCTAAATCGAGGTAGATGAGGGCGTGCTGCCGGTTTTCCTTTTTTGCCGAACTTATCATTGTCTTAAGGGATTGGGAAAAAGCTTCCCGGTTATAGAGTCCCGTAAGGGCGTCGTGACTCGCCTGGTACGATATCTTGTTGGACATTTCACGCAGCTGTGTTACGTCCCGGATGGCAATGACCTGGCCTTCGACGTGATCGTTGCTGTCCCGAATGCTTGCGATTGTTCCTTCGACCGGGATTGTTTCGCCGTTTCTATTTTTTACCACCGTATCTTTGAAATAAAAGATCGCCTTTTTTGAAGCCGGAGTGTCGATGGCGGGCAGCTGGATTATATTGTTAGTATTTTCATCAATTATGGTGATCAAGTTTTCAATATACTTTGACTGAGCCTCCGCTTCTTTCCAGCCGGTAATTTCTTCCGCCACCGGATTTAAAAATTGTATCTTTTTCTCGTTGTCCGTGGCGATAATACCGTCCGCTATGCTGTGGAGGATGGCGGAAAAGCGCCGTTCCTGCCTTTTTAGGGTTTTATCAACTTTGTGTTTATACAAGGCGATGTCGATGGTTGTGTAAAGTTCTTTCTCTTTGAAAGGTTTGAGGATATAACCGAAAGGCTCGGCCATTTTTGCCCGTTCCAGGGTCTTTTCGTCCGCATAGGCGGTGAGGAAGATGACCGGAATTTGATATTGGTCTTTGATGAGCTTGGCGGCGTCGATTCCGTCCACATCTCCGGCGAGCATAATGTCCATGAGGATGATGTCCGGCAGGAGCTCTCCCGTTTTTTCAACAGCTTCTGTTCCGGTGGTACAGAGACCGACAACATTGTATTCGAACTTTTCCAGACGCCTTTGCAGATCAAGGGAAATAATTTTTTCATCTTCAACAATTAAAATACGTT
>CAYWIK010000029.1:0-23920 GCA_964458315.1 uncultured Spirochaetales bacterium
GGAAGGGAAATTATTTGGTTGGAAGTTCGCAGATAATGAGGATCCGCCCTTCGGCAAGGAGCCGGCGGTTTTCAGGGTTGTAGAGGATTTTTTCAGCCGCTTCCGGCTCGATAATAATGTCTGTGTAATACTTTCCGAAAATCCCTCTTCCTAAAATCCGTAAAGGCGCCATACCGACTCTTCCTTCGTAAGGCCTTTCGTCGAGATTATTTGTGTACGCTATCATCCCCCAGTCACGGAGCCTTTCAGGTTCTACCATGCCTTTTTCATAAATTAATCTCATGTTTTCATCAAATATTTTTGGGAATAAGCAGGGAGTAAGTTCAGTTTTTTGTCTTTCCCCGTGAACGGGGAACTCTCCTTTTATGTAGATAACGATTCCTGTAAAATCGGCGGTCGGTACATAGGAGAGGGCCCGGGGCGGGTTGTATGGCCGGGTGTGTAAGATAAACATATCAATGATATCGGGATAGAACTGATAGGTATAGGTTATGGAATAGTTCTTGAGGTCCGGAGAGATGTGACTAAAGGTTCCGGTGTGCCGATAGGTCAAATCGTTTATCGCACGAACCAGCTGTGGACTCTTTTCCGCCAGCTCACCGGCCTTCGAGTAGGAATCGACGATCATTTCGGCAATCGTGTCCCGGAATTGGAAGGGCAGTTCCCGCGCCATAAGCCGCTCGGATTTTTGCCGCGCGGCGGGTATAAAACTCTCCTCGGCGGCAAGATCGGTCTGCGCTTTGATTTCTAAAACACCTTTACTCCAGTTGATTGTTGGTTTAAAGTCGATGACATCCGCGGCGGATACCATCAAAGGCCCTGCCGAGTGAAGAGTCAAGAAAAGCAGCATGAACAGCCGTTTGCGCATCATAGATTCTCCCGTCTTTCAGCAGCCGGGAGAGGGACTTTGAGCTTTTCTCCTTCATGGATTACCGTGTCTATGGAAATCCCGTTTTCCAAGGCCAGCCTTTCCGGCGAAATACCGTATTTTCTGGAAATTCCCCAAAGGGTGTCCCCCCGTTTTACCACATACACATCCTCGAACGGCCCTGCTTCCTCCCCGGGGGCCGCTGCGGCTGCGCGTGCCGGTCTTTTATAGGGAGAAACATCACGGAGAGCAGGGATGACCAGGGTTCTTCCGATTTGAAGGGCTTTCGGAAGTATCCCCGGATTATATTTGAGAATCATCTCTACAGAGACTCCGTAATGGTTGGAAAGCGCGTACACCGTATCACCTCGCTTAATTGTGTACAAATGGAACCGTAATAACCGCAAATTTTCATCTCGAAGGGTCCTCTTTATTTGATCGGAATATTTTGCCGGAACCTTCAGATAATAGGAGGAAAAATCCGGAGGGGTGATATGATAGGTAAGTTCGGTGTTTCCCTTTTTGATTACATCGTATGGGACCCCCGCTTGGGCGGAGAGAATTCGAATATCCACCGATTGTTTCACCGGTATGCGTTCCCATTTTGTTTTTTCCCGCCATTCCGGTATGATTCCGTTTCGTCCAGGATAGGAAAGGACCGAAACGACCGCTAAAAACCGGGGGACGTAGTGGGCCGTTTCGATAGGAAGAAGCCCGCGGTCGAGAAGTTCCCAAAAATCCTCGACGCCTGAGGCCCGGATGATATTTTTCATCTTGCTAAGGCCGCAGTTATAGGCACTGAGGGCAAGAAGCCAGTCTCCGAGCTGGGAATAGTTAAAAAGAAGTTTTTTAATTGCAGCGTCCGTTGCCTTCCAGAAATCCCTTCGGTCGTCCATCCACTCGTTTATGTGCATTTCCGGATAGATGCTGTTGAGCATGAACTGCCAAATTCCAACCGCCCCGGACGTGGACACGGTATGGGAATAATATTCCGATTCCACTACCGGAAGAAACAAAAGTTCATATGGCGCGCCGAAATATTCGAGCCGAGAAACGATATGATCGCGATAGAACAGTCCCCTTTTATAGGCAGCTTCAATCCAGTAAAGGTGGCGGGGTTCCCGGTATTTTTTCAAGTATGCGTTAAGTCGTGCATGAGAAGAGATTGAAAGGGGATATATCTCGGGGCCCATATGGTTCTGCCTGGGCGGAAGTGCCCGGGGGTTATGGGCCGCCGCAGGTTCGAAGCCGATGGTTTCTAGGTGGTCAAGCTGAAGGTCATTGATTGGGACCGGCGCCCCGGAGGTCCGGACTGCCGACAAGAACATAAGGGCGAGGGCGGTCGTGAGGAGAAAGGTTTTCGTGTTTTGCGTTTTAAAAAGCCTCGGAGCTGCCGACAAAAGGTTTTTCTCCAAAATAAATCCCGGCCCATTCCCATTGGCCGTGCCGTTCAGGATCCGGCGGGAAATGGATGCGCCTGAAATAGAGATACCATGTTTTTATCCGATACGACCATCCGGTGGTTCTGAGATATGCCTCCTGGGTATTGGAATCCCGGTCCAGTTCCGGGCTGTATCGGACCCGGGGATTGAGAAAGGTGCTTAAGTGGTACATAAAAGATTCTCCGTCATGGGTCTCTTTTTCTTCCCAAGAAGTGGTAAAAAAATCGATCTGCGACATGAGATTGCGAAGGGCGTACTCATTTCGCTGATGGATAGCTCCCTTTATACGGCGCACCAGTTCGTCGAGGCTGTCCATGGTCCAGTAGGTGTTCTTATAGGTATAGAGTTTTACCAGGTTTTGAATCTCCTGCTGAGCATTCGGGACGCCCGGGACAGAGGTTTCGGGATGTTTCAAATAGTTCACATAACCTTGAATCGCCAAGTCCCATTCTCCCAGTTCTTCGTAGGTTTTTCCGAGATAGTAGTAGGTGAGCCCTAGATTTATGTCATTGCGAAACCGGCTTAAGAGTTCTTTGTAGTAAGTCACCTTTAATTCCGGTTTATTCGTTAGTTTAAGGAGGTTTTTTAAACAGTTGAGGTGTACTGAGTTCCCCCGCACGAGGAGATCGGGGTGGTTCCGCAGTATTCTTTCGAAGTAGTGAACAGCAAAGGGATAGGCTTCAGTACGCATATAATTTTGGGCAACGACAAAAAGATAATATCCGTTAAACGGATCGTCCGGATGTTTTTCCACATAGGTTGTCAGAAAAAGATTGCACTTTTCAATTTCACCGGCTGAGTGCAGGAGTTTAACTATCTGTTGAATAATTACAAACCTGCTTTCAGGATAGTCTTCCGCGTTTTTCAGATGTTCAAAAAGTTGGTCGAGCTGGCGGTTTTGCTCACTCGATCCGGTGTGATAATAAGAATCCGGGTGGAGGCATCCGGTTACCATCATGAGTAAAATAAAGGCTAATGCCGCCGGAATGAGTTTTACCCTTTGTGAAACCATGACGAAATATTATCATAGAGAGGAATAGTTGGCAAGGAGGGGGCGATTTGTTAGACTTGATAACCCATGGAATAGCGGAGGAGAGATGTGGAAAATATTATTCAAAAGCGGAAAGATCGGTTGGTTGTGCCGGACACACCGGTTATTCCATATATAGAAGGTGACGGAATCGGACCCGACATTTGGGCGGCGGCGGTTTCCGTGTTTGATGCCGCAGTACAAAAAGCCTACGGCGGAAGCCGGAAGATTGCATGGAAAGAGATTTTTGCAGGGCAGAAGGCGTACGATTCCGCCGGCTCATGGCTGCCTGATGAAACCCTGGCATCTTTCCAGCGTTACTGCGTCGGTATAAAAGGCCCCCTCACGACACCGGTTGGGGAAGGGATCAGGAGTCTCAATGTTGCCCTGAGGCAGCGCCTCGATCTTTATGTATGCCTTCGTCCGGTGAAACATTATCCGGGCATCCCGTCTCCGGTAGTCCATCCGGATTTGGTCGATATGGTGGTTTTTCGTGAAAACACGGAAGATGTATACGCGGGATACGAGACGGAATACGGTTCGGACAAGACAAAAAAGTTAATTGCTTATCTCGAAGAGGAGTTCGGCTGGAAGGTCCGGGAAGACAGCGGTGTCGGCATCAAACCGATCAGCCTTTCCGGCACAAAAAGGCTGGTAACGGCCGCCGTCGCCTATGCCCTCGATCACGACCGAAAGAGTGTAACCCTCGTTCATAAGGGAAATATCATGAAGTTTACCGAAGGCGCCTTTCGGGCCTGGGGATATAAAACGGCGAAAGAAGAGTTTGCAGGACGGGTCGTTACATGGGAAGAGTTAAAAGGCGGACCCGTACCGGACGGCAAGGTGCTGGTAAAAGACGTCATTGCCGATGCATTTCTTCAGCAAATTCTTACCCGGCCGTCGGAATATGACGTCATCGCCACGATGAATCTAAACGGCGATTATATTTCAGACGCCCTGGCAGCTCAGGTCGGCGGTATCGGTATCGCGCCGGGAGCGAACATCAATTATGAAACCGGCTATGCCGTCTTCGAAGCCACCCACGGTACGGCCCCGAAATATGCCGGAATGAACAAAGTCAATCCCAGCTCCCTCATCCTTTCGGGGAAACTGATGTTTGACTACATCGGCTGGACCGAAGCGGCGGACCTTATCGAAAAAGGAATGAACGGAGTCATTTCCAAAAAAATAGTGACCTACGATTTCGCAAGATTGATGGAGGGAGCGGTCGAAGTATCAACGAGCGACTTCGCCTCGCACCTGGTCGAACATATGGGAAGTTTGTGAAACTATACGTTCCACTGCTGTTTTCGGTTTTAATCGGCTTTCTATGTTTTGCCTGCGCCGGAATGCAGGAGAAGGAGCCTGCTTCATCTGAGAAAACACTCATCAGCGGCAAGGAGCTGCCGGAATTGACCGAGGCGCGGACCTTAATCGAGTTCGGCTCGCCGGAATCAATTCTCTCGGCTATGGACATTCTGCAGCGTTCCCCCGCCGGAAATTCGAGGGCCGGGCGGGAGCTGCTTTTTATTGCGGAAAGTATGCTTGCCGTCGTTTATCCGGAACTCGGTTATACCATTTCCGTATCCATGGAACTGCCGGAAACCATTTTCCCGCAGCTTTTTAAGGATGTTCGGGAAGGCAGGTTTTCTCCCCTCATAGAAGATTGGGATTCTTTTTTAAAACTTACCGTCGCCTCGTGCGCGGCCCTCAGGAGTTCCGATAAGGACGTTCTTATCCTTTGCGGCGCTGCGGCCGGGGCAGCGGAGGGGATGGAACAGAGGAGCGTCCTCCCGTCCTATATTTTAGGGGTAGTAACGCGGAAACAGGAGAATTATGAAACCGCCCTTTCGATGGTCCTATCCGCCCTTGGGATAGACGGTTCTTGTTATCCCGCGAAATGGGAGGCCGCCCGTATTTACAGAAAGTTCGCAGAACATGAACAAGCCCTTCCTCTGCTTCAATCCTTAGTCGAGCAGTTCCCGGACACAGAACGGTATTCCTTTGAGCTGGCCGGGTGTTATCTCGACCTAGGGGTACCCGAATCCGCGGAGAAGGTCCTCGAGGCCCTCGACTTCGATGAGCAGTCCGATAGTTTTAATGAATATATAGACCTTCGCGCCGCGGCTGCAGCCGAAAAGGGGGAATATCTTCAGGCTGCTGAATATCTCGAGCTCCTGCATAATCGTATGCCCGACGATCTCGATATTCTCGAACGGTACGGCATGGCGCTGCTGGATGCCGGGCAAAAGGACACTGCCGTGTCTTTTCTCGAAAAGGCGGTTGAAAAAGGTACTGAAAATCCCGATGTTCTTCGTCCTCTCTTTCTTTACTACTATGACCGGGAGGATTATCGGTCCGCTCGGACCGTAGCGGACAACCATTTCGGCATGTTCCAGGACCGGAAAACCCTTATGATGATGCTTAAAATGTATCTCGAACTCCGGGACTTTGGGCAGGCGCTTCTGGCGGCCGAGAAACTGTATCCCGCGGCGGCCGAGGACCCTGAGTTTCTCTCCCTCTACGCCCAAGCCTTGATCGAAGAGGAACTGTACGGACGGAGCAGGGAAATCCTTGAACTGGCACTCGAACGGGCGGGCTCCGCGCAGCTTAGGAGCCGTCTCCATTATCTGCGGAGCAGGATTACGAGAGATCGGCAGCGCCGTCTCCAGCTTCTGCAGGAGGCGTTGTTTGAAAATATGCAGAATCTGGAAGCGCTGACCGCAATCTCCGATGAATACGCACAGATCGGTGATTATAAAAAAGCATATCGTTATATGAAGCAGGCGGCGGCTCTCGCCCCTGACAATGATGCGGTTATAAAACGACTGGAAGAACTGGAGGTTATTATTGGACGGTAAGAATTGCGGCCGACTTTTTTTTCTCATTTTTTTCCTGTTTGTACCGGTGTTCTTTTCCGCCGCGCAGAGTCTCGAAGAAGAGACGGATTTGTCCGAACTGATCGGCTGGACCCTCGACCAGGCCTGTGCCGAGTTGGGGGCGCCTGCTGAAATTTTCCCTTTCCGGGGCGGTAAAGATTGGCAGGACACGGTGGTATTTTATTTCGACGAGCACTTCTATTTGTTCTGGTACGAAAACCGGGTTTGGCAGGTGCGGGCGGACCACCGCTACAAGGGAGAGCTGAACGGGATAGTTATGGGTGTCTCGAAAGAGGAGCTTGAAAATTTGCTGGGAGAACCGCTTTTTCAGGATGATACGAGCGTTATCTACAATCTTCCTGATGAGGGACATCCGATGAGGATGCGTTTATTTTTCGAGGGAGGGGCCCTTTCGGACCTCTATATTTATAGGAGCGATTTTTAATGTCCCGCCTCTGTTTATCCGTGACCGGCCGGACCCTCGATGTATGCAGACGGACGGCGGAAGAAACAGCCGTTCCCATTCACGCTGTTGAACTTCGGGCCGACTATCTCGATTCTTCGGAGCTTGCTTCGCTCGCGCGGTTCCCAAAAATGGTGGGAAAGCCGGTTATCCTTACCGTCCGCAAGCCGGAGGACGGCGGGAAATTTTCAGGCACTGAACGGGAACGCGCTTCGCTCCTGGCAAGAGCGGTTTCCGAACGCGGTCCGGCTTATTCCTTCCTCGATTTAGAACTCGGGACGGAAATGAAACAAGTGTCTGCAGCCTGCCGCAAACACGGTACTGTAATTATCAGGTCTTTTCACGATTTCTCCGGCGTTCCTCCGGACATGTCTGCGGTCCTAAAAAAGGCGGGGAAAAAAAGAGGAGAAATTGCAAAGGTAGCGGTCACGCCGAAATCGACCGCCGACCTCTTTTCCCTCCTGCGGGCCGCCCGGAAAAACCAATCATCGTCCAGGCAGATCATCATCGGGATGGGGCCGTTTGGTGTGCCGGTAAGAATCTTGGCCGAAAAATTCGGTTCATGGATAAGTTACTGCTCCTCCGCTTCAGAGCCCGCCGCCCCCGGGCATATGAATCCGGAAACCATGGAGAACCTCTACCGGTTCAGCACCATATCGGAAAATACCGCGGTTTACGGCATCATCGGTGATCCGGTGCTTCATACCAAGTCGCCGCTGATTCATAACCCGGCCTTTGCGTATTATAATTTTGACGCGGTCTATGTCCCTTTTCCCACGGATGATCCGGCCCTGTTTCTTGCAAGAGCGGAGGTGTTGGGTATTGCCGGGGTTTCGGTTACCGTGCCCCATAAGGAGCGGATTATTGCGTCTCTCCGGGAGGTGGCCGAGGAGGTGCGGGCCATCGGTTCGTGCAACACGGCGGTGCGGGCCGGGGGGAAGTGGACGGGTTATAATACCGATGCCCATGGATTCCGGGTACCCTTAGAAGATATTTTTAAAGAGTCGGGAAAAGCCCCCCGGGCCGCAACGGTGATCGGGGCGGGCGGCGCGGCGCGGGCGGTGGTCTACGCCCTCCGGAGCCGGGGTATCGATGTATGCATTGTGAACAGGAGCCCCGCCCGCGCCGGGGAACTGGCCGGCCGTTACGGAATACCGTGGGCGGGACTGGATGAGGAGGGGCTGTCCCTTGCCGCTTCCCACTCGGATTTGATCGTACAGACCACCAGTGCGGGGATGACGCCCGGCGTGGAGGAAGACCCTTGGCCCGCCTTACGGTTTACCGGCGGGGAAACCGTGTATGAGGCGGTCTATACCCCGAAGGTAACCCGGTTTCTTAAGCGGGCGATGGATGCGGGCTGCAGAGTAATCTACGGTGAAGCGATGCTTCGGGAGCAGGCATACCGTCAGTTTTTTCTCTTTACCGGCCTCGCCTATCCGCCTCACTTAAAAACGATTGAATAATCGAGAGGTTCGTTTAACAGCAGCACCTTGATGAGGGGAATGGAAAAGATGACGGTATTCCCCTCTACCACGCCGCCGAATTGTTTGACGACTTCGCCTTTTACCTGCACCCTGAGTTCAATCTTTGAATCTTTCAAACCTTCGGCGCCTTTCTCCCCGAAAGCGAGGGCAACCATTTCGTAGTATTCCTCTTCGGTGATCTCCTCACCCTCCTGAGGGCCGAACATCTCGAAGAGGGGAGATTCGACAATAGGAAAGAGGTTTGCAATCTGAGCAAAGTTTGACTTGTCTAAATGAAAGGTCAAAACCGTTTGGCTGCTGTTTTTCATTACTTTAATAATACCGGCCTCGGTAAGCTCCTTTTCTTTCTGAAAGAGAACGCCGATGTTGTCGAAGGAAAAATTACCCTGAAGCTGTTCCGGTTTCGGAGTGCGGACTTCTTCGAGGACCACCGTCTCTTTTTCGGAAAAGTCTTTCCGGATCTGTGTGATGTCGAAGAGCTGGCCCTCGGGAAGGGTATTTTCTTCCCCTGTAAGGGCGGCCATCTCCTTCATCGTATCCACTAAGAAAGGACGGACCAACACATCGAAGGAGACTTCTCCCGAACCGTCGGTTTTAACGATCGCTTGGTTTACCATGGAACAAGCCGATATAAAAAGCAGAAGCGTTACGATAATTAACGCCCAAACAAAGTTCTTTTTCATATTCGTACTCCGCATTTTTATGTAAATTTAGGTCAAGAAGAATATACACCTTTTTTTTTAGTTTATAAAGTAATTATCAGTAATAATGGAGTGAATTGACATGGAATATGGAGATGTTTTAGTATAGGTGTTCATGAAAAAAATTACCGAAGTAGTCGGATGATGATAAGCACTGTAATACGCAAACTTCTAGGTTTTGCCATTAAACATTCTGTGATAGTATTTATCCTTGTAGGCTGTGTTTCGATATTTTTCGGTTATTACGCCACCAAGGTGAAAATTAATCCCGATGTAGAACGGCTCATTCCGGATGATGATGAAATTAAGAAGTATCTGGAGATGTATGCCGAAGGGGACGGAAATGATCACCTGGTGATTTCGGTCACGAGCGATAACTTGTATGATATCGAAAACCTCCAGCTCCTCGACCGGGTCATTACCAATCTCGAAGACCTTCGCGGAACGAACAAGAGTATCAACCCGTTCAATATGATTACCTTCAGAAAGGACGGAATGCGCCTCGAAGTGCTCACCATGTCCCCGAGGGGGGAGGCCCCCGCGACGGAAGAAGAGCTTGCCGTGTTTAAGGAGCGGCTTTTAAGCGACCCCTTTGCGGAAAATCTTGTCGTTTCGGAAGAGGGAGATGTCTTTTCAATCCTGATTCCGATCATGCATTCTGCCGGCGAAAGTGATTATCTCACGCAAGTCCGGGAACAGGTAAAAGCCCTCGACGGGCCGTTTACCACCTATATCACCTCCGGCGCCCTGTTCTCCGAGGCGGTCCAGCGATATCTTATAAGGGACCTGACGATTCTTCTGGTTCTGGCCGTGTCGGTTATTCTTTTTATCTACTACATGGGGTTCCGCGCGTTCCGCTCCGCGTTGTTGACCCTCTTTGTTGTGGCCATGGGTACGCTGTGGAGCGTCGGTTTTATGGCACTCGCCGGGTTTACCATCACTATTGTGAGCATCACCATTCCCACACTGGTACTGACCCTGGGAACATCCTACAGCATTCATATTCTCAATCAGTTCTACCGAGAATCTCTGGAACATATGCCGAAGGAATGTGAAGGCAAGAAAACCGGCCGGCTTTGGGTGGCGGATTCGGTGCATCATGTGGGAAAAACCGTACTCATGGCTTGTTTGACCACGGCGATCGGGTTTTTGAGTCTCCTCGCAACCAGCATGCAGGCGACCCGGGAATTCGGGATCGCTGCAACCGTAGGTATTATCAGCTGCGCGGTCCTTTCGTTTTTCTTCCTCCCGGCGATGCTTACCCGCCTCAGACCCCCGACAAAATCGCAGCAGAAAAAGGTCAGGGAGGGGACCATCGCCCGGGTGATGGAGAGCGTGAGCCGCTTTGTGCTCAAACGGCGGGGGTTCATTCTGTTGTTCTTTATTATTGTCCTTGCGGTTTTCGGAATCGTGAGCGGAAAATTGAATTACGAAACCAGTATTATCAACTTTTTTCCGAAAAGGGAAAAAATTGTCCGGGACACCAATTTCATTTTTAGGGAAATGAAGGGGTATGACGAATTTACCATTACCTTGACCGCGCCGGAAAACGAGAAGAACTATTTTCTGAAAGAAGATGTCCTGAAACAGATTTCCGAGTTCGAGGACCGTATTATGGAGGACCCCGATATTACCGGACTCTATTCCTTTGTTGCGTATGTAAAGTATTTGAACGAAATCATGTACGGCGAGCGAAAAGTGCCGGATTCGAGACCCCTAATCATTCTCATGTCGCGGTATATAAAAACCCTCGCAAACGACGCCGAGTTTAAAAACATGATCGGGACCATGGCGAATGAGGATTTCACCCGGCTCGATATTACCGTCTGGTGTTACGACCATACAACACAGTCGATGAGCAGAGATACCTCCCTCTCGAGGATGCTCGCTTATGTGCGCAAACAGGTAGATGAGGTTTTAGACCCGGAAATGAACCCGGCGGTCTGGGGGGTCCTCCTGCAAATGGTCACCGTTTCCGACTCCATCGCCCGGGACCAGCTGGTCAGTACGGTCCTTTCCCTGGCGTTTGTGTTTATTCTCACGACCATCACGTTCCGCTCTTTTCGTTACGGTTTTTATTCCCTTGTACCCCTCATAACGGGCATCCTCATCAATTTTATCTTTATGGTGATTTTTAAAATTCCCATGGACATGACCACGGTGATGTTTTCCATCGTTGTCATCGGAGTGGGGGTGGATAACTCGATTCATTTTATCCTCCGGTTCCGGGAACAGGCGAGGATTCACGGCGACGACATAAAAACCATTCTGTCCGAGGCGCTCAAGATCGCGGGCAGGCCGATCATTATCACCACAACTTCGATCATCGGCGGTCTTTTAGTGCTTACTTTTGCGAGTTTTCGTCCGATTACCTATTTTGGAGTCCTCGTTTCTTTAGCTCTTCTTACCGCGGCGGTAAGCACCTTGGTGATTCTCCCCGCCATCCTTACCTTCGGGTGGAAGTTTCAAAAACGTATGCGGATTTAGCAGCTAGTACCACCGGGCATTTCCGTCTTCAAAAGGATGAATTTCCTCCGATGAAAAGAAAAGGTTGATTTCGCGCTCAGCGCTTTCAGGGGAGTCCGAAGCGTGGATGATGTTTCTCCGGGTAACGATCGCGTAGTCTCCCCGAATGGTTCCCGGCGCGGCTTTTGCCGGATCGGTTGCGCCGGTGAGTTTCCTGAGGGATGCGATCGCGTCTTCTCGTTCTAAAACCATGGCGATTGACGGACTCGAGATCATATAATCGACTAAAGGAGGATAGAACGGTTTCCCCTTGTGTTCCCCGTAGTGGGTCTCGGCAAGGTCTTCGTTCACCTGGATCATTTTTAGGGCGATAATACGAAAGCCGCTCCTTTCTAATCGGCTTATTACCTCTCCAACGATCCTGCGCTGAAGTACTCCAGGTTTGAGCAATGCAAATGTTCGTTCAACTGCCATAACAAAATAACTCCTCTTTTTTTGCATACAGGATAACACAACTTTTCCAAAACGCCAGTTATATTTTCATAAAAAATATGTTAGTATCCCTGAATTCGAGGGGGGTGACTAAAGGCGGTATGTCTAAAATAGTGTTGCCAAAGCAAAAAATTTCCGCCGCAGGTGTCATTATTCTTTTCTTTCTCTCCGCGGGTATTTGTGCAGAGCCGAAGCAAGTTAAGCCCGGCATTATGTACGCGACCGAGCTTGCGGTAACCGAAGGAAGGACCGATTACCTGACCTATTCGGTTTCCGTGCCGGAAGACGCGGTGGCGATGGAGATTAAAATCTCCCATGCTCCCGCCGACTTAGATATTTTTGTAAACCACGGATCGGAGGTGAAGAGTTATGAAAGCGCGCAAATTTTCGGCATTTCGGAACAGTTTAACGAATCGCTCTTTTTTACCCGATTCTCGGACCCGCCTCTCCAACCGGGGGTCTACTTTTTTGATATTGTCTATCAGCGGCACAGGCTGCCGGTTAAAAACAATGAAATCCTCGAGGCTATTCCCTTTTCGTTTAAAGTTGAACTCTACACCGAAACAATAGAAGCGGAACTCTCGCCGGAAACCCCCTTTCGCTCCACCCTTGTGCCCGGAGACGGGATGTTTAAAACATTTACTGTAAATGTGCCGCCGGAAGCTTCGGATTTGCGGATCGATCTCTACGGATCTGCCGCCGACTTAGACCTTCTGGTAAAAAAGGGAAGATACGTGCGGGACTATTTCGATGCGGACTATGCGGTTGAGAACCTTCTGACCCGGGAACATATCTTGATTTCGAAAGACTCGACAAAGCCTTTAAGCGGCGGTATTTACTATGTGACGGTCCTCGACCAGGTGGCCGCCGAATACCCTATTGATTTTACCATTCAGACTCGGTTGACCAAAGGACCGCCGGAAGAACTTCTCCAAATACCACCCATGCCGCTCCCCTCCCGGGCTTTAGACCGCGTGCTTTACGCCACTGTGGAAATCATTTCTTTTTCCGGCAAGGGGTCGGGATGTTTCGTGAGTCCCGACGGACTGATTGTAACCAATTGGCATGTAATCAAAGGCTACAGCGGAGATGTAGACGCCGACCTAATCATTGCGGTAACCCTGGATACGCGGCTGCCGCCGGTTGAGCTTTTCAAGGCTGAAGTGATCGATGTGCTCGAAGAAATGGACCTCGCGCTTTTACAAGTTAGTACCGGTCTCTACGGACAGTCTATTCCGAAAGGGTATAGTTTTCCATACTGCCTGATCAATATGGACCATGAGTACTTGATCGGGGATGATATCGGTTGTTCCGGATATCCGGGCATCGGGGGTACCGGTTCCAGAGCATCGGTTACCTTTACACGGGGTATTTTGAGCGGCTTTGAAAAAACCGACTACGGCACCATTTTAAAGACCGACGGGCTGATCAATTCAGGAAGCTCGGGAGGAGCGGCGGTGGACAAAGATTTCCGGTTAATCGGGCTTCCCACGATCATCATGGAGGAGTCGGCGGGGCAGCTTGGTTTTATCCACCCCGTCACCCTGTTCCCGAAACATTGGCTCGAGTTAATCCGGGACCACGGAGGAAGGTAGGGGGGGATCGCCTGTACCTGCTAATTTTTGCTCTTGCGCCGAAAATAGTCTTCTACCGTCCGCTCGAGGCCTTCCCGAAGACCGGTCTTCGGAGAATATCCTAAAAGCCGTTTTGCTTTTTCACTCGAAAAATCGTAGTTGTGAATAAGCTGGTGCACCCGGTAAAAGGTGATCGGCGGCGCTTGTTTGATAAAAAGAAGTTTGAAAACCGCAGAGAGCAGCCCGGCGGCGCATTTTGAAACAAAAGGGGAGAGATGAATTCGGGGGGGCGGAACGCCGAGGAGTTCGGCGGAAGTTTCTAAAAGTTGTTCCCAGGTGACCTTTTCGCTGCCGGCAATGTTAAAAGCTTCTCCTCCGGAACGCTCGGATTCAAGGGCGCGTATTATGCCGTCCGCGAGGTCGTCGATGTATACCGGGCAGGTAAGGGTCCGCCCGGACCCGAGATATCCCATCAACCCTCGCTCCATGGCATCGAATATAGGAAACATGGTGGTGGTATCTCCCGGCCCGTATGCGTTTCCCGGTCGTATCGCCGTCGTTTTTATTTCCTCCGAATCGTGTTCTAAAACAAACTCTTCCGCCAGTTTTTTCGTCCGCTGATACGGATTGATATGCGGATAATAGGGGCCTTCTTCGGTGGTGTCGACATGGTCCCCGAATCCGTGGACCGCAATACTGCTTATGTAGACGAAGCTTCGGCACCCGGCGGCGCGGGAGGCTTCTAAAAGGCGGAGGGTCGGTTCGAAATTGCTTTGCATGAACTCTTTATTCCCGCCCCAGTCGCCTGTTTTTGCGGCAGCGTGGATTACCCCGTCACAGCGCGAGAGAGCGGTGATAATGTTTTCGTTTCCTGCCGGCGCGGCGGCATCGGAGAGGTCCGCGCGTATGAGTATTCCCCCTTTTTCTTGAAGGTCGAGGAGATGCGCCGGGACCTTTTCTCTTCTATAGACGGCAAAAACTTTGCATCCCAGTTCCGTAAGAATCCCGGTGACGCGGCCGCCGATGAACCCTGACGCTCCTGTCACCATGACGGTTTTGTGTTCCATTTTACGGAAGCACCTCCAGTTTTCTGAGAATAATAAATAGATCCATGGTAACTCCGGCCCCTGCGTGGATAACCACGGGCCACAAGATGGATCGGGTCCTGAGGACAACAACCGCCATGAGGACGCCGAAGGCCACCGCACCGAGGGTTTCCATGTAAGGGTGGCCGAAATGAAGCAAAGAAGAAGGAATGGTCTGCAGGAGAGCTATTGTTACCAAGAGCGGGGCCGTTTCCCATCGTTTAAGGCCCTTGCGTTCTTTTGCCAAAACATAGACAAAAGGAAGAATGAGCGCGCCCCGGAAGGTGATTTCCCAGGGCAGGTAAAAGAAAAGGGTGTACCCGAGGGCATGGAGGAGGAAGGGGAAGGCGCCGCGGTTTTCGACAACGGTGATCAAAGAATCGGCGTAGGGGTAAAAGGCAAACAGACCCGGCGAGTAAGCATTCATGAAAGAAAACAGGAGGATGCCTGCTCCGAGCATTATGTACAGCCATCTTCGGAGAAAAAGGGGCCGCGGTTTTATGAGGCCGAATTCGAAAAACCGCTTCCCGAGCAGTAAACAGGTAATGAGAGGAAAAACGCCGAGGAGGAAAAATGAACAGAGAAACCGCCATATATAGGAAGGAAAATCTCCGGGGAATACGAGAAGAAATTGCGGCGGAAGTTTTCCTCTGGAAAAGCTGCCGCCCTTTTCAAGAAACGCAAATGTGATGATGCATATCGAAAGAAAGAATACGATGAAAGCATTATCGTAGGAATGAAGAAAACGGGACAGACGATGCTTCATCGTTCAGTTTAATTCATTTTTTCCAAGGCTTGCTGGACCGCCGGGTCGGACATATATTCCCAGATTGTCTGCATGGCTGTTTGAAGCTCAACCATCATCTCTTCGTATTCAATCATAATTTCAGCCAGTTCTTCGGGAAAATCATCCGGCGAAATGTCCGGATATTTTTCGTCCATCGCCTCGATCTTAGGTTTCAGTTCTTCCATCGCATCCGCGTAGGTTGCGATAGCGGCCGCCACTTCTTCCGCGGATTCAGCTTTATTCATATTGGTGGAGAATTCATTCGTAACGTCGATCATTTCGCGCAGCAATGCTTTAAAATCCGCGTATTTCTCCTGAGCGGAGAGGGAAATAGGCAGTACGACGATAAGCACGGCCACGGCTATGAGAATTATTGTGCCTTTTTTCATGTAATGACTCCTTTTTTTTCTATCATAACGGGTTTTCAGGTTTTAATCCACCGTTCAGCTTCGTATCTTCCGCACCAGTTCCATTGCCTGTTTGCAGTTGTCCCGGATGGTGTCCCACTTTTTCGCCGCGATAACATCCTTTTTCGCGATCCATGTTCCGCCTACGAAGGGTACCGCCTCGGAGGAGAGATACTCCTTTAGATTTTCCGGCTTGACCCCGCCGGTGGGCATAAACTGAACCCCCATGTGTCCGTACGGCGCGTAAAGGGCTTTTATCATCCCTATTCCGCCGCTCGCCTCCGCGGGGAAAAACTTCAAAACCTTGATGCCGTATGAAAGCGCCTGTTCTACTTCGCTGGGGGTGACTACGCCCGGAATAAAGGGCAAATCCAGCTTTTCCGCTTCTTCGACTAACCGCGGGTTTAATCCCGGCGCGACCCCGAATTGTGCTCCCGCGTCTTTCGCCCGGCGGAGGTTTTCTACGGTGAGTACCGTACCGGCGCCGAGGATGAGTTCCGGGCGCTGTTTTTTTAAGGCGGTCATTACCTCAGCCGCCGCTTCCGTCCGGAATGTGATTTCCGCGCAAGAAAGGCCGCCTTCGATCATAGCGTCCGCCATCGGGAGTGCGTCTTCGGCGGATTGAATAGCAATAACCGGCATAATTCCATACTCTTTGATTTTTTCAAATAATTCGTCGTTCATCGATTTCTCCTTATGTGTTAGATGTATTCAAGCATTTGTTCGATCGCCCCGGTGGTGGCGCGGTCGACGCTCTCTTTTGTATAGCCGCCGATGTGGGGTGTGGCTATTACCGACTCGTGCCGAACAAGGGTGAAATCAGCCGGCGGTTCTTCGGGGAATACATCCATTGCGTACCCTGAAAGCCTGCCGTTTTCTAAGCCCTCGAGGACCGCCTGCTCATCTATCAGTGCCGCGCGGGCCGTATTGATCAGATATGCTCCCTGCCGCATCCTGGCTATGGAGGCGCCGTCAATAAGCGGTTTTTCCCCCGCGGGGCAGTGAAGACTGATGAAATCCGATTCCGTCAATACTTTCTCAAATGAGGTCCAGGTAAAGGCGGGAGGATGAAAAGAGTTGTCCGGATAGGGATCAAAAGCGTTTATCCGCATACCGAGGGAGGAAGCAGCGGCTGCTACTTGCCGGCCGATGTTGCCGCACCCGACCAGGCCTACGGTTTTCCCTTCCAGCTCCATTCCTTTTTTGCGCTTCCAATTTTTGGTTTTGAGCTGAGCGTCGCTGTAAGGGATTGCACGTGAAAGAGAAAAGAGAAGGGCAACGGCAAGTTCGGCCACTCCTCGGGCGTTGGCGCCCGGGGTCGGACAGATTTTTATGTTCAGCCGCTTTGCCGTTTCGATGTCGATGTTGTCGATACCTATTCCGTTTCTTCCGATAACTTTTAGGTTTTTTGCCGCTTCGAGCACCTTTGCGCCGATCGCTTCGACCCCCGCCAAATACCCGTCAATGTCCGGTACCAGTTTGAGAAGTTCTTCTTCCGAAGGCTGGACTCCGGGGGCGCTTGTCACGATTGTGTGGCCGGCATTTTCGATCAGAGAAAAGGCGGGATGGCGCTCACGGGTAAGTGATCGAGGGGTTATGAGGACCGTTCCCATGCTTTACACTCCTTGTTACTAAACAGGGTAGATAAAGTCTACTCCGCATCGAGCCGTTAGGTCAATAGAGCAATACTGATTTTGTTATTATTCTATTGCAAATATTTAGCAAATGATAGCAAACACTGTTTTTTTGGAATACAGCTTGACAGGCGCAAATTATTACCCTAGAATAAATAGAAAATGAAATAAAACGCTAACAAATAATAAGACGATATGCGGCAGCGCCGCGTACATTGAAAGGAGATAAGAAGATGACAGGCGGTAAAATCGGTGTTGCCGTGATCGGCTCAGGCAGAGCGGGAATGATTCATGCCCGGAACTTTGCCCGGGGAATCCGGGGAGCAAAGCTTGTCGCGATGGTCGACCCCGTGGAAGACGCGGTCGAATCGGCATGTAAAGAGCTTGAACTCGATACGTACTACCTCGATTACAAGCAGGCATTAGAAGACGAAAAAATAGACGCCGTTATAGTAGTTACCCCGACGGTCTTTCACCGGGACATCGCGGCGGCGGCGGCGCAGGCGGGTAAGCATATTCTCTGTGAAAAACCGATGGCCATGAATGCTGCGGAGTGTGTCGAGATGAACAAAGCGGCGGAAGACGCCGGGGTAAAACTTCAAATCGGGTTCATGCGCCGTTTTGACCGCAACTTTAAGCAGGCAAAGGAATATATCGACGCGGGTGAGATCGGAGATGTCGTCATGGTCAAGTCCCTCACCCACGGACCGAGCAAACCGCAGGAGTGGATGTTTGATATCAGGAAGAGCAACGGCCCCCTTGCGGAGGTGAACAGCCACGATATCGATACCCTCAGATGGTTTATGGGTAAAGAATTCGAAGAGGTATACGCGATTGCCGGCAACTACCGTAATCCGGAGGTAAGGAAAGAATATCCGGATTTTTATGACAACGTAATTATGAATGTTGCATTTTCCGGAGGAGGGCAGGGATTGATCGACGGCGCCGTATATGTCCAATATGGATATGACGCACGGGTCGAGGTGCTCGGCACCCATGGGATTCTGTTTGTAGGGCAGCTCGAAGACTCGAATGCGGTGTTCTGTCAGTCGGGCAACCGAATGGTAAAGCCGGTGACCAAGAGCTGGCGGAACTTGTTTATCGACGCGTATGAAGAGGAAGACAAGGCATTCGTCGAGGCGGTTTTAGAGGAATCGCCGATAAAAGTTACCGGTACGGACGGACTGATGGCGGTGAAGGCGGTAAACGCCGGCAACCGGTCGATTATTGAAAAGCGTCCGGTGCGGATGAGCGAGGAGTAGGACGATGAAAGCGGCAAGATTATACGGAAAAGAAGACCTGCGTGTTGTAGATGTGCCGGTCCCGGAAATCGGCGAGAAGGAAATTCTTCTTCGAGTGAGGAGTACGGCGATCTGCGGTACCGATATCCGGATGTTTAAAAACGGGGTGGACGGTATAGACGAAAACAATCCCCTCACCCTCGGCCATGAAATTGCCGGGACCATCGAGAAGGTGGGCGCCGGGATCGAAGAGTACGCTCCCGGGACCGGCGTAGTGGTCCAGCCGAATATGGGCTGCGGGGTGTGCGATTTGTGTGTAAGCGGCAATACCCAGCTCTGCACCAATTACCACCGCGCCTTGGGGATCAACCTTGACGGCGGATTTGCCGAGTATGTAAAAATTCCGGAGAAAGCAGTTTTTCAGGGCAACCTGGCGGAGATCCCGAAGGGAACGCCCCTCGAACTCGCCGCTATTGCCGAGCCTTTTTCGTGCGTATACAACGCCTTCGAGCGGTGTAATATCAGGCCGGGAGATTCGGTGCTGGTAATCGGGTCCGGCCCCATCGGGATCCTTCACGGAAAGCTTGCGAAACTCGCAGGCGCCTCGCCGGTGATGCTCCACGATTTAAGCGGCGAGCGGCTCGAAATTGCCAAAAAGATGGAGCCCTTTTTCACTACTATCCCGAAGGGGAAACTAAAAGAGATGGTGGATGAGCTGACCGGCGGCAAGGGAGCAGATGTCGGTATAACCGCGGCCCCTTCGCCGCAGGCGCAGATCGACGCGATGGAAGTTGCCGCAATCAACGGAAGGGTCATCTTTTTCGGAGGACTGCCGAAGGACAAGGCAAAGGTCCCGCAGGACTCCAATATTGTCCATTATAAGCAGATTTGGATCACCGGAACGACCCGTTCGAATTTGTCTCAGTTTAGAAGGACCTTGAAACTGATTGCGGACGGGAGGGTCGATGTGAGCGGGATCGTTACCCACAAATTTCCCCTGGACAGGATTCACGAAGCCTTTGAACAGGTGATGCAGGGGAAGGGTATGAAGTCGGTCATTACCTTCGATTGATTCGCCGGCCATGAAACACACTGCGGACAGAAGGAAACTTCAGAATATTCGCGCCGTTGTCTTCGACCTTGACGGAGTCTTGGTCGATTCCGAAGGACTCCATGTCCGCGCCTGGGAACAGGTGTTCCGGGTCAGAAGCAGGCCGGTACCGCGGGACATTGAACAACGCTTTATCGGGGTCGCGGATTTAACGGTTGCGGAGATCTTAAAGGATGAAAACGGTCTTACCGAAAAGAGTCTTGATCTGCTCGAGGAGAAACGTTCGTTTTACGCGGCCCTCGTTGACACCGGTCTTTACCCCTATCCCGGGGTTGCGGAGGAACTCGACCGGCTTATAAAAGAATCCCCCGATTTGAAGCTGGCGGTCGCTACCTCGAGCGGGAAAGAGGAGGCCCGCCTGATGCTTTGTACAAGCGGACTGGACGGCCGGTTTCGCACGGTAGTCACTGCCGATGATGTTTCAAGATTCAAGCCGGAACCGGAATGCTACCTCCGGGCCTGCAGGGAGCTCGATGTGGCTCCGGAGGAGGCTGCCGCGGTGGAAGATTCACCGGCGGGAATCGATTCGGCCCGGGCCGCCGGCATGTATGTAATAGCTGTGCCGACAACCAGGGAGTCTAAGGAACTTAAAGCTGCATCGGAGATTGCAGAAAATCCAAGGGAAGCAATGGTAAAATTACGATATTATATTCAAGAGGGGTGCGTATGAATTTTTGTATAGGCATTGACGTGGGGACCCAAGGCACAAAAGCCGCTCTGTTTAACCAAAACGGCGAATGCATCGCCGAAGCTTTTAAAAGATCCAATTTGATTCAGCCGAAACCGGGAATTACGGAAGAAGAGCCGGAAGAGCAGGTCGCCGCGGTTTGTGCCGCGATAAAACAGCTCATGGAAGAATCAAAAGTCAAACCCGCGGATGTGGCTGCTGCCGCAATCGACGGTCAAATGGCGGGAATCATCGGAGTCGGCGCGGACGGTAAGAACGTAACTCCCTATGATTCCTGGCTCGATACAAGATGCGCTCCCTACATTCGGCAAATGCAGCAAGAGGCGGGGGAAAAGGTGCTCATGAAAACCGGCTGCGCTCCTAGTTTCAACCACGGTCCGAAAAAACTGTGGTGGATGCATGAGCGGCCGGAGATCTACAAGAAAATCCGGGCCTTTGTCCAGCCCGGCGGATACGCCGTCATGCGGCTCTGCGGACTTACCGGGGACGAGGCGTTTATCGATCCCACGTATTTGCATTTTTCCGGATTCGCGGACAATAAAAACTCCAAGTGGGACGAAGAGCTTTGCAAGACCTTCGGCCTGGATATGGACAAACTTCCGCGGATTGTCACTTCCTACGACATGGTCGGGAGGTTTACGAAAGAGGCCGCGGCAAGGACCGGGCTCGCCGAAGGAACACCGGTGGCCGCCGGATGCGGCGACACGATCGCGAGTTTTCTCTCCTGCGGGGCGGTCGCCAGCGGAATATGCGTTAACGTTGCCGGAACCTCCAGCCCTTTTACTTTTACCGTCGACAGTTTCCGGGCGGACCCGAAGCAGGTCCTTGCCTGTGCCCAGGCCCCGGTCCCTGGATTGTGGTATTCCTACGCCTACATAAACGGCGGCGGAATGAACCTCGAGTGGTTTCTGAAGGAAATTATGAATATGGGTCCCCGGCCCCGGACTGAGGAATTGACCTTCGAGGATCTGAACGCCCTTGCCGAAGAGATCGAGCCGAGTTTGGACGATCCGGTCTTTATTCCCCATTTAGCGGGCCGGGTATCTCCGGCCCAGCCGGAGCTTCGAGGCTCCTGGTCGGGTCTTACCTGGAAGCACGGAGTCGGACATTTGTACCGAGCGGTCCTCGAGGGAGTGGCGCTGGAGTATGGAATATATCTCCATACCTTGAACAGCCTCTACGAAGAGAGCAGTCCCATAGAAGTAAGGATTACCGGCGGGGGAGGGAAAAGTAATGTGTGGAACCAAATCAAGTCCGATGTGTTGAACATCCCCTTCGTGCCGCTGACGAAGCAGGGGGACGCACCCATGGGAATGGCGCTTTTAGCGGGCAAGGCGGCGGGAATGTTCGACGACTTGCGGGAAGCCTGCGACCGCTGGATCAAGCGGGGAGAGACGGTTTCTCCCGATGCATCGAAGTATGAGTTTTACCGGCAGCGGCGGCTGCGGTATGAGGCACTGATGGCGGCGCTCAATACGTGGTCGGAAGAGTTTCAAAAAGATTGACAGGATTGACAAAGCGACATATAATAACATCAAATGCTAATAAATAATAGTATTAAATAAGAAAATAGTTAAGAGGAGTAGATATGAAATTATTTTCCGGCGCATATATGGGAAAACTTTTACGGGTAAATCTGAGTTCTCAAACGGTTACGATCGAAGAAATTCCCGAAATATTGTTTCAGAAACTCTTAGGCGGCAGAGGAATTGCTGCAAAGTATTATTACGACGAAATAGGCCCGGAGATTGGTCCCTTTGACGAGGAGAATAAAATCATTCTTATGTCCGGTCCGCTCACCGGGCTGCCCCTGCCTGCGACAACTAAGTTTCAGCTGAGCACCAAATCGCCCGAAACCGGGGGCTATCTCTGCTCAAACTGCAGCGGGCGGGTCGGAACGCACCTCAAACAGAGCGGCTTTGACGGCATGATAATCGAAGGCAAAGCAGATGACTGGACCTATCTTAAAATTATCGATGGAGAAGTGGAGTTTTGCGGCGCCGCAGATTTAGCGGGAAAGGAAACCGGAGAGGTCCTGCCGCGGCTGTATGAGGCGGCGGGGACGGAAAAAGCCGGCGCTTTGACGATCGGCCCTTCCGCGGAAAAACTTGTCCGTATATCCTACGTTTGTGTCGATACCCGGGCATTAGGCCGGGGCGGGGCCGGGGCCGTATTCGGTTCGAAGAAATTGAAAGGCCTCGTGGTCCGCGGTACCGGCGAGGTGCCTGCGGCGGACGTAGACAAACTCAAAGAGATTAGGGCCGCCGCAACCAAAGAACTGCGGACTTCCAGGGCAAATCATACAAAATACGGAACGGCCCAGTATATCCAGCCCCTTAATGAACTCGGATGTCTTCCTACCAGGAACTTTCAGGAAACCTATTTTGAAGGGGCCGATAAGGTCGACCATCTCTACTTTTACGAGCACTACAAAACATCGAATTATGCCTGCGACCGCTGTCCCGTGGCCTGCGGGTCTATCGCCGAAGTGAAGGAAGGACCGTACAAAGGCGCCCGGGCCAGGGCGGAATATGAGAATATAGGGCTTTTAGGACCAAACTGCGGAGTATCCGATTTCGGCGCCGTGGTCGCTGCGAACCAGCGGTGCGATGAGCTCGGCCTCGATACCATGTCGGGGGGAAATATGGTCGCCCTTGCTATGGAACTTTTTGAGCGGGGCCTCATCTCCAAGGACGACACCGAAGGCATGGAAATGAAGTTCGGCAGCGGTGAGGCGCTGCTCCATATGCTCGAACTTATTGCAGAGCGGCGGGCCCTCGGCAATCTTTTCGCCGAGGGAATGAAGGGAGTCGAAAAGGCCCATCCGGAATGGAAACCGTATATTCTTCATGTAAAAGGAATGTCTCCCGCGGCGTACGATCCTCGAGGGTTTTACGGAAACGCCCTTACCTACGGCACCTCCAGCAGGGGAGCCTGCCACAATGTCGGCGGATGGACCATCCGGGACGAGCTGCAGAGCGGCAAATACGACCGTTTTGCCATCGAGGGAAAGGGAAAGCTCGTCCAGACCATTCAGGACAATCGGGCCTACATAGACAGTTTAGGAATCTGCACCGTGGTCAGAGGTTCGATGAATTTCCGGGACAATCCAACAGGGGAGACCATGGTCGCGGCGACCGGATATGAGTTTATGCCCGAGCTCATGGAGATAGGTGCGCGGATCTACTCCCTCGAGCGGATGATCCTAAACCGCGAAGGTGTCGCCCGGGAGCAGGACATGCTTCCGGAACGGTTTCTGAAAGAAGCGGTCCCGGCCGGTCCGATAAAAGGACGGGTTTTAACGGAAGATATGTACAACACTCTCCTCGATGAATACTATGAAATGCGGGGATGGGACAGGAACGGCAAGGTACCGGAGGAGTTAAAAGAGAAGCTTGGTTTGCCCGAGCTTGTCGCGTAATGCGGAGGACCGGCCGGAAATGAGTGAGAACAACGGCGGGAAAATTGCCGTTACGATAAAATATCTGGTCAGCCTTGCGGATAAAACCGGACGCAGGTCCGATACCGTAAAACTCAGCCGGGGCAGCGTTCTCGCCGACCTCACCGA
>CAYWIK010000030.1:0-4005 GCA_964458315.1 uncultured Spirochaetales bacterium
GGTTGAAACTCATCGTTTCCGTCGTGCCGGAACGCATCGAAGAGCAGGAGCGGTTTACCTTTCTCTGGTATGTAAATGAAAATCTCGTATTTGTCGACCGCGGGTATCTGGATTTCCCCGTCTCCCCGGGAGAGTGGAAAAGCATCATCGGCGGGGAGCAGGGATTTGTCGGGTTAATCGACGAGTTCGGGATATATTTCAACGAGGGAGAAGAGGTAAATATTATCCAGGAAGTGTACAGAAAGGAAATGTACCAACGGTATGGAAACGACTTAAGACTGGCAGAAGGTTTTGATTCTTCTTACCTTCCCGAAGAGTTCCGGACATCCGGAGACGTTCGGCTTAAAAACGGGAATCTCATTCTTGCTCCCGGAGCTGAATTGATTTTTCCGTCTTTGAAAGCCCGGTTGGAAGAATTACAAATACTGTTCGAGTACGGTATCGATACCGAAAGCACGGAGAATATCTTTATCATCGAAGATGCACACGGGGAATCTTTTCGGGCCGAAATAGCCGCGGACGGCATAATAACGGTTAACGGAGATAGTAAGGAGACAGGGACCCTCTTTTACGAGGAAAATATGGTCCAGTTTCTCCTTACCCATGCACAAAACGGTGGCCGCCTCGAAGCGGGGGGGGAGCTTTTCTCTCTCTATTCCGGCGAAACCGAGGATTTGGAATTTACCCTTAGGGTGCGAAACGAATCCGAAGGGTCTGTTATTTTCAATGCCGTACGCATTGTAAGCAGCAGTGTTCAAGTCGTCCAAAAGAAGAGCAGGGACGAAGAAGAAACCGGGGGGACCGGGCCGGATTCGCCTGCTGAAAAAGAGCATACAGTAACCGAAGATGCGGAGCCGTTGGTCCTTGAGCGACGTGAGGCATCTGAACATAAGGATGTTTTGTAAAAACATCGACAACTACAAAAAGGAGCACGACGATGACTAAAAAAATCATCTTGCTTGTTCTGACCTTCGCTGTTTTCGGCGGCTTTCTCTTTGCCCAGGAAGTATCGGAGAAGAAGGACATAGCAGTATTCAAATTGAGTTACTACGACTGGAAGGTCCCAAGCCAGGCACTCGGGCTGGTAGACAGCCAAATTCAAAACGTATTCGTCAACCTGGGGAGATTCAACATTCTCGGCATGAATTATCGCCTCGCTTCGGGGGACATAAACGATTTTGTCTCGAAGATCAAGGAATTTAAGGAGCAGGATGTAGAGATTCCCGAATCGGTCCAATTAGGGCAGGAGGCGTTTACTGAAGCCGATTTTAATAAATTGGTAAACTCATTCATTGTGGTCATCCCGGTTATGACCTACTACAACCTAAGCGTAGATGACGACGGCGATCACCGGGTCGAAATCGAAACATCCTTTACCGTGGTGAATGTAGAAACGATTGAAACCATTGCCTATTTTTCCGTCGAAACCGACGGATACGCCCCGGACACCTCGACGGCCATTAAGCGGGCGGTCGACGAAATAGCGCTGAAGCTTCAATATGAAGTCAGAAAGGTCCCCGCGTTCCAGCTCAAGAGCGGAATCGTCGACATTCTCGGCATGGGGCAGGTAGTGATCCAGTTCGGCGAAGACATGGGACTTAAAAAAGGCGATGAATATGCCATTGTTGAGGCGGAAGAAATATCCGCCGGATACGAAAAGAAAAAGAAGAAAGCCCTCCTCGTTATCAAGAGCGTGGAAGAGGATTTCTCCATCGCCAAAGTGGTCTACTCCCGGGGTAAACCGATGATCGGCGAACAGGTGGAAGAAATCCCTAAGGTTGGGCTCGACACCACCGTATACGGCCATGCGCTTTTGGATATAACCGATTTTAGCACGGTTTTCTCCGATATGGATTGGATTGTCGGCATCAGGCAGAGTCTAAGCCGCGGCTTTTATAACTTCCGGCCTCTGGTCGGGCTCGAAGTTCCGGTCACTTTGATCAACTCGGTCGGTTTACTTGCGAACGGATTCCCCCTTACCTGGTATGTGGGCGGAGAGCTCGATCTGTGGTTCGGCCGGTTCCAGCTCGTTCCCAGCGCCAGTTTAGGCATGGGGCTTGCAATTCCGCTGCACGACACGAGTGACTTCAGCATTTCCCATCTCGGAGGAATGGCGCAGATCAATCTTAATTATCTCGTCCACGATCTTATCCGGATATCCCTCGACGCGGGATACGCCTATTGGTTTGACGTAAGCGGCGCCGCCCAGTACTCCTACGGAGGAATACTCGCCGGGTTAGGCGTACAGATTAGATATTAGGAGGAGTAGATGAAGACCTTTAGAATTTTACTTTTAACCGTAACAGCCGCGGCCTTCATTTTCGGATGCGCCGGCGGGCCTTCTCCCGGAGGAGGTAAAGCAGGCGGAGCATCCGGCCCACCACTCTATTACGGAGAAGGCCGGGGCGGCTCGCAAATTGAGGCGATGAATGACGCAAAGATGTCGGCCGTACAGAAAGCGGTGATAGAAATGGTCGGCATCGCGAGCGAAGCAGCCAACAAGCAGAAGATATCCGAACGCATTTATAATACGGGAAACGCAAACAATTTCGTTAAAAACGAGACCATGCAGATTCTGCGGCGGGAGCAGCAGGGAGATGTATGGAATATGGAAATAATGATCGCCGTAGACCTCTACACGGTGGAAAGGACCCTCAGGGACGCGGCGGTGTACGGTAATAAAGTGACCCCCGGCTCGGAACTCGGATCCGGCGCGGTCGGGGCGAAGGGTTCTCCCGCTCCCGCGGGAACGGCCGCCGGTACGGATGCAGACCAGACAGAGGGAACAAAAGCCGCGGCAGCCGAAGAGGATGAGACGTATACAGCGCCTGAACCCACACCGGAACAGAGGAATTTTATCAACAAGTACATCGAAAACATGCGATATATGGTCTATTTCGACGAAGAATCTGCCCAGGACCCTTTTCTTATGAAAAGCGCCGTGGGTATGGCCAACAGTTATCTGGCGGGCCGGGCGATTCAAGCGGTTGACTACGAACAGATCGAAAAAATTAAAGAAGACCAGCAGATGGCGTATGAAGAACAAACCGGCATGGAGATTAGTATAATCCAGTGGATCGCCCAAAAGCTGAACGCCGATGTCTATATCGAACTGGATGCCGAAACCTCCGGAGAAACCGAAGGAGGAAAGCACTACGGAAAGGCGATGATTACTTTAAAGATTTTCGAATCATCAACAGGCAACCTCCTCGGATCGGTGCCCTACACCAGCCCCCGGACCTTCAGCACGGCATCCCAGATGGACGCAGTAAACAATGCGCTTCAATCTTCCATCTACAAGGCGATGCCCCCGGCCATGGAGCAGGTCAAGTCGTACATGCAGAAGGCGCTTCGGGACGGCATCGTGTATGACCTGGTCGTCCAAAACACTCCGGACCCGAAGCTCATGAGCGATTTCAGAAGAAAACTCAAACGGAAGGTGAGCGAACTCCGGACACTGTCCGGTTCGGCGGAAGAAACGAAGTATCAGGTTTCCTTTTTCGGGACCATCGAAGATTTAGAGGACCTGGTGTATGACGTATCGGAGTCTGTGCCCGGTCTCGAAGGGATGTACCGGGTTTATTTCCGGGGAAAATCGATTACATTTGATACCGGACTATACTAAAATATATTGAGGTACTGTATGAAACGAACATTGTTGTTATGCTTTGGCATCATCGCTTCGATTGCGGGGCTTGCCGGGTTTCTCATTGCCTGCGGTTCCGGTCCGTCCGCGACGACAGGGTCGGAACTGCCGAAGTGGGTTACCACCACACCGCCGGATACCAATGAGTCGGTGTATTTTATCGGAATAGGGACCAGTGACACCGGAGATGTCGCGGAAGCGGAAAACAGGGCGGCATCCTCCATGCTTACCGAGATTACCCGCTTTTTAGGTGTGCGCATTACCGCCGAAACATCGGTAGAGGCGCGGGACACCTTGGAAACATACGAACAGGAAATGACCCAGAAGATAAAAGAGGAGTCAGCGGCCCAAATCGGCGA
>CAYWIK010000030.1:4105-11700 GCA_964458315.1 uncultured Spirochaetales bacterium
CGGATTGTGTACAAGGAGATGCAGCGGAATAACAGGATGGGAATCGAATCGGTGACCGTCCAGGCCGACAGCGGAGGGATCGTTTCCTACGAGCGGCCGGCCCCGAAGTTTGTCGGTACCGAGACCCTTATTATGTTTCTCGATTTCGGCTCATACATGGAGTCCCTCGAGGATGCCTCGGACGAGTTCCAGCGGTATGTCGAAGGATTAGAAGAGCTGATAAACAAGAAGCGGATCAGTATAGAATATACGGTGATAAGCCGGGCAAAGGAGATTGCCACCGGTATAGCCATGATGGATGTCGACCGCGCCGGCAACGCCAGGAACGTCTCGGACAGCCAGGCAGGGCTCTTAGAAAGTCTTTCCGAAGCGGGGTTTCGCGTCCGTCCTTTAGAACTGCCCGTGTCTCTCCAGGACAGTTCAGACCGGGAAATTATCACTGCGGCACGGAACCGCTTCGGCAATCAGGTTGAGCGGATAATTTTCGGTGTGGCCGCCATTTCCGAGTTCAGCGAAGACGGCGGGAACTATATTGTCAAAGTTTCCGGGACGGTGAAGGCCGCGGACTTGAAGACCGGCGAAATTCTCTATACCGGTAACAGCTTCAAGCGAAGCAGAGGAAGCAATACCCAGAGCGCCCTTTCCGCGGCGTTTAAAGGACTCGGGCGGGAACTCGGGAAGGAGATGGCCGCGGGGCTTCCGTAAGTGGAAGAAAAAATCGCCGCGCTCGCAACCCCCTGGGGGACGAGCGCGATCGCGGTCATCAGGACCAGCGGACAGCGAAGTATCGAGGGGGTAGCAGAACTTTTTTCGAAGGGAAAGCGTCTCTCCGAAGCCGCCGGCGGCACGGTCGTACGGGGCATTATACGGGACGCGGATTCCGGAAAAGCCTTAGACGATGCAGTTGCAGCGGTCTACCGGGCGCCTCGCAGCTATACCGGAGAGGACGGCGTGGAGCTGTTTGTCCACGGAAGCCTGCCGGGAATAGAGCAAATTTTTCAAGCACTCAAAAAGCAGGGCTTCCGGATGGCCGGACCCGGCGAATTTACCCTCCGGGCATTCCTTAACGGGAAACTTGATCTAACGAAAGCGGAGGCTGTGAATGAAATTGTTACCGCAAAATCGAGAGCCGCCCATTCACTCGCGCTGCACCGGCTCGGCGGGAGTGTAGAACGGCGAATTCGTGAAATAAAGAAAGAACTGACGCGGCTTTTCGCCGAGGTCGAACTGCAGCTCGATTATTCCGAAGATGAGGGAGAGGCGGAATGCCGGGAGGTAGATCTCGAGGCCGTTTCGAGGCTGAAGGAGCAATGCGAGGAGCTGGCCCGGACCTATGAAACCGGAAAGCTGTATCAGCACGGGATACGGGTCGCCCTCGGAGGGAGGACAAACGCGGGAAAATCGTCGTTGTTTAATCTTTTCCTCAAGGAGGACCGGTCAATTGTATCGGAGATTCATGGGACCACCAGAGACTATATCGAGGCGTGGATATCAATCAAAGGGATTCCGGTTTTACTTTACGATACAGCCGGGTTAAGGCTGCATCGGGACCCGGTAGAATCGGAGGGGATCCGCAGGACCGAGCGTATCCTGCAAAATGCCGATATTGTGCTCTATCTGGTAGACAGTACGGAGGGAGTGGACCGGGAGGACATCGAGAGGCTTGCCGCTTTGGAAAGGGGGGGCTCCCATTGCCTGCGGTTATGGAATAAGGTTGATTTGACGGAAGAAGGGCCGCCGGAAGGGTTCCTGCCGGTGAGTGTCCCGGGCCTCGAGGGGTTTACGGAAATCGAAGAGGCGATCGTTTCGCTTGCACCGGAGCGGTCCGCGTACGAAAGCGGCGAACCGGTGATTGATTCGCTGCGGCAGCGCGACCTTTTGGTCAGGGCAGTTTCCGGCCTCGGTTTGGTCCGGAGGTCTGTTGAAGGGGGGGCGCCCCTCGATATGATCGCCGTTGACATGAAAGACGCGCTGGACGCCCTTGGAGAAATAACCGGGGAAGTAACATCGGCGGAAATACTGCAAACGATTTTTTCCAATTTTTGCGTGGGAAAATAACCATGAAAAAAAGTTTATATCTAATCGCCGCCGGAACAGTGCTGCTCTTTTTTTTCTCGTGCACTTCGAAACCCCGGGTATTCGAGGTGCCTCCTGCCGATACTTCGGTCCCGAGGATCCCGAAGGAGAAGCTTCACGAGCCGTTTGTGCCGGAAGAGCCGGAGGTCGAGGCTGAATATGAGGAAAAGACCGTGTATAAAATTCGGCCGGAAAATGGACATATTACTGCAAACGGCGCTGTTTGGATTGAAGAAATTGCCGGCGGAAACGGACCTGAAACCGTCTTGATGCTTTTAGAAAGCCGGAAGATCGACCGCGCCGATACAAAGTGGTACACCTTTATTCTTTCGTATAACGGATTCAGTAAAAAAATACAGGGAAAAAAATCGATTCCTTACGTTCGGGGCAGCAGAAGCCTCTGGTGGAACGAAATCCGGCTCCATCTCGACGAGCCCCTGCAGGGGACTTTGGAAATCACGGTCATCGACGATTACGCGGACGGCACATACCGGTTTACCGTAGAAAAAATGGTGGAAAGAATACCGCCCGGCGGAGGAGAGGGATAGGCGGCGTGGACGGCGATGCGATCGTAATAGGCGGCGGGCACGCGGGAATCGAGGCCGCCCTCGCCTTGGCGCGGCTTTCTTACCGTACGATTTTTATAACCCAGAGTCTCGATACCGTCGGAAGACTTTCGTGCAATCCGGCGGTCGGCGGACTTTCAAAGGGGAACATTGTTCGGGAGATCGATGCCTTAGGGGGTGAAATGGCCCGCCTGATCGACAGAACGATGATCCAGTTTCGAATACTCAACAGGAGCAGAGGCCCGGCTGTCCAGGCGCCCAGGGCGCAGGCCGATAAGTTCGAATACAGCGCCTCAGCCAAGGAAACGCTGGAGGGGGAGAACAATCTTCTTCTTTTCCAGGATACGGTCACCGGCCTGCTCACAAACCGGGAGGGAAATCGTATTGCCGGGGTCGTGACCGAGCGGGGAAATAAAATCACCTCCCGGGTGGTCATCCTTACCACCGGCACCTTCATGGAAGCGAAAATTTTTATAGGCGGCTATTCCGCCCCCTCCGGAAGACTCGGGGAACCCGCCGCGACAGGCCTGGGCCCCGCGCTTCAAGAACTCGGATTCAAACTCGGCAGACTCAAGACCGGGACCCCCGCCCGGGTGGCGCGCTCCTCTCTCGATTACGGCAAGATGGAAGAGCAGCCCGGGGACGAAATCATGCGTCCCTTTTCTTTTTTCCGGGACCGGATCGAGCGGCCGAATGTTCCCTGCTATATTACCTATACAACAAAAAAAACCCACAAGGTTATTACCGACAATATCCATCGTTCGCCCCTCTACGGCGGGGTCATTAAAGGAGTCGGTCCCCGTTACTGCCCCTCTATCGAAGACAAGGTGGTACGTTTTCCGGACCGGGACCGGCATCAGATTTTTGTCGAACCCGAGGGCCTGCGCACCGAGGAGATGTATTTGAACGGAATATCTTCGTCCCTCCCGGAACAGGTGCAGGAAGAGTTTTTGCGGACCGTTCCCGGGCTTGAGAACTTGAAAATCATGCGCCCGGGATACGCGGTCGAGTATGATTTTATCGATCCCCGGCAGCTTTATCCCTCTCTCGAAACAAAGCGGATACAGGGCCTCTACGTGGCCGGACAGACCAACGGCACTTCCGGATATGAGGAAGCGGCCTGCCAGGGGCTTATGGCGGGAATCAACGCGGCCCTTGCCCTTCAGGGAAAAGAGCCCCTCATTCTTTCCAGGGCCGAAGCGTATACCGGTGTGCTCATCGACGATCTTGTGACCCTCGGCACCAACGAACCGTACCGGATGTTCACTTCCAGGGCGGAATACCGCCTGAGCCTGCGCCACGACAACGCGGACATGCGTCTTTTTGCAAAAGGGGCGTACGCGGGACTGCATCCGGCGGAACGAAGGGAGAGGCTCGAGGAAAAGCGGCAGGGTCTCGAGGAAATACGCGAGCTTCTCCGCCGGCGCAGGCTCAGGCGGGAGGATGTGGAGACGGCGGCGGAACAAGCCGCCGCCGGTGACCTGGAAAAACATATCGGCAAGAGTTTTGCCGATATCATCAAAGATCCGCATATCCAACCCGAATTTTTATTCCGGCTCGATTCTTCTTTATGCTCATATAACGATACATGGCTCGAACAATCGGCCCTGGATATAAAATATGAAGGATACATTGCCCGCCAGGAGAGGCAAATACGGCGGTTTCAGCGGATGGAAAACATGAAAATTCCCGCAGCGTTCGATTACGACGAGGCTGTCGGTATATCGGCGGAAGCGCGGGAAAAGCTCAAGGAGATTAAACCGGTTTCCCTCGGACAAGCGTCCCGCATATCGGGAGTACGAAACTCGGACATTACCGTCCTCATGGTAGAGCTTCGCCATGGACATACTTGAGCAGGGAATCGACGAGCTCGGCATTGGGGGTTCGGAGAGAACGGTTGAAAAGCTCAGACTTTTCATACGGGAAATCGAATTCTGGAATCCCAGACTGAAGCTCGTCAAGGCGGAGGGTGAAGACCTCATCGCCAGGCATATTCTCGATTCTCTTGCGGGAATTCCGGTCATCCGGGACATTACCGGGGAAACGATCGGAGATATCGGAAGCGGCAATGGACTGCCCGGCATCCCCCTTGCCCTTTGGCTCAAGGACCGGAAGTTTTTTTTAGTTGAGAAATCAGGCAGGCGCTGCGCCTTCCTGCGGAATGTTATTGCGGTGTGCGGTATAAACAATGCGGAAGTTTTACAGAGAGAGTTGAACGGGCTGCGTGAAGTATTTGATGTATGTGTCTTCCGGGCCCTTGGAAAGCTTCAATGCATGGCCGGAGACTTGGCCCGTGCGGTCCGAAAAGGAGGAGTGTGTATCGGGTATAAGGGAAGACGGACGGTTGCAGAGGCGGAAGCGGCCGCCCTCCGAGAGCAGGGTTTCGAGGCGGAGGTCGTGTCGGCGAGTGTTCCCTTCCTGCGTGAGGAGCGCTGTTTCGTTGTTTTTGCCGGCAGAAATGTTTGACTTGCCTTTTTTTTACTAGTACACTTATCATATATAATTTTATACAAGAGGAGTATGAAATGGCGAACGCGTGTCCCGCGATAGATTCTATCGATGTTTCGGAAGCTTATAGTTTGGCAATAACCATCGAAGATGAAGGGTATAAATTCTACGAGGCGCTGGCAGAAAAGGCAGAAAACGTTCAGGCGAAAAATGAATTGAAATATCTGCGTGACGAAGAAAAGAAACATAAGGCGATGTTTGAAAAATGTTTAAAGGACAGCGGAGAAGACTTTAAAGAAGACCAAAGTTCGGTGCTTCACTGCTGGGCCGATGAAGAAATCATTAAACCGATGGCCGATGCGCTGAATGAAGAAAAACCGACATCTTCTTCCGAAGCTTTACGGCTCGGCGTGCAGCTCGAAGGAAAAACAATAGAGTTTCTCGAGTCCTTAAAAAATGCTGTAAAAGACAAAGAGAGCCTCAACGCTTTAAAAAACGTGATAAAAGAAGAGAAAAAACATAAAAAGCGGCTTAATATTATATTAGCCTATTAGTCTGCTTCTATAGTGAGTTTAAAAGTTTGAGAAGCTCTTTTTTATCGACGAGGTCGATAAGCCTGGCTTCGACGAATTGCTTCGCCCCGTCGGTGAAAGAACCGGATGTAATGCAGAATCCGCGTCCGGCTTTTAAATCCTTGAGCCTGGAGTAGAGGTCTCTCAATACTAGTTCGCCTACCTGGTTGTTGCCGCGCACAAAACGGAAGAGAATCAAGTCTTCCCATTTGGAGGTGTTTACCTCCGCTAAAATATCAGTATATTCGCTCCTCTGAATCGAAATATCCAATATTTTTGTCCGGGCTTTTTTAAAATAGTTTTCAACAATTCGTCTACAGAGGCTGACGAATTCCGAAGGATTCGATAGAAGATAGGTTTGCAGGTTTTTGTTTGAATTGAGCTCTTTATATTTACTCAGCTGGGCCGAAACATCCTTATAGGTGGGATTTTCTTCGTGAATTTCCCGTAACAATTTCACCGCGTTACCGATGTCCTGCGTGTGAATGTACGCGGCTGCGAGGCGATATTTCAATTCGAGGCGGGTCGCCGGTTTTACCCCTTCATGGCGAAGGCCGATTTGAAAATCCATCTTTGCCTCTTCATGCTTCCTGTCACTGAGTTTGATGGTGCCGGCAAAGAGAGCGGCCATCGGTCCGATTCCGGGATCGGTCCGAAGATGGGTAAATATTTGAATTGCCTGATCGTTTTGACCGATCTCATGATAACATTGGGCGAGAGCGAAGAGCGATTCCTTATCGTCCGGTTCAACTTCGACGGTTTTACGCAGAATTGCGCTCGCTTCTTTATATTTTTTCAATTTATACAGGCTGTGGCCGAGATATCGAAGGGTCTGCTGATGTTCGGGATTTACTTCTCTCGCTTTTTTTAAAAGAGGCGCGGCTTTTTCATAATTTTTTTTCATGTATTCGAGATAGCCTAAGTTATAATTTACTTCGAAAGATTCCTGATTAAGGGTGCGGGCGAATACAAAATTCTTATAGGCAATGTCATACTGCTTCAATTTCATCGCGGAGATTGCCTGCTTTACCGTTATATTGAACTCATCCAGTTCCGGATTGGTTGCTACGAGATCGAGGAGGAGACTGTAATGTTTAAATGCCTTTTCAAAGTCATTTTCCCGATAATAGAGCTCCGCAAGGGAAAGCAAAGCCTGTGCGTCCTTCGGGTTTTGGGCCAGGCGTTTATTCGCTTCTCTGATAATAGTATTGCGGTCGCCTCCCCCCTTTTTTTTCGGTTTATCCTTTCCGCTGCTTTTCCGGATAAGAAAAAAGATGAGAAAGAAGATGCCTAACGCGCCGATAATGATAATAATAATGATACCTGGCATTCTTGTATTATGGTAGTTTGTGTATACAGTTGTCAAGAAACTAAAAAAGGTCGATAATAGAAGAGGTAAACCGCTAGAATCCCATTTGAGGGAGGAGGGGCAGTGCAGGAACCAACAATTGGAATAAAAATAGCAAACGGCAGTTATTTCCCGATAATCGAAGAAAAATCGGTCGGGAAAAAACGTTTAATACTTACGACGGTCAAGGACCGGCAGGAAAGCGTAAAAATCGATCTCTACAAGTCGGACCAGGAGTCTCTGGAAAACGCGATCTATATCGGCAGTTTGATACTGGAAAGTATTGAAACCGGCGGCAGGGGAGAACCGGAAATCGAACTTATTCTCGGTACGGATGAGGAAGGGAATCTGACCGCAACCGCGGGTGATCTTGGGTCCGGTGAACGGCAGAGTCTGAGCGTGGCCCTCGATACGCTTGCCGAGGAAAGCGAGTTTGAGATTCCTGATTTCGACCTGGACGCATCAATCGAGCCTACGTCGGAAGTTTCGAGTTTAGAGGAAGGGCCCTTCGAAGAGGAACTGCTCGAAGAAGAACCGGGGGATGAGGAACTTTTCGGCGCGGAAGAAGAGCCGTTCGAAGAAGAG
>CAYWIK010000030.1:11800-15559 GCA_964458315.1 uncultured Spirochaetales bacterium
CCGGACCCGGCGACCAAGCCGGGATGCAAGACACGGAAACGCTCGGAGGAGTCTGGTATTGGGTGAAATGGGGAGATACGCTATGGGACCTCTCCTATTCATTTTACCGGACCCCCTGGCTTTACGGCATGATCGCGAAAGTCAACAATATTAAAAACCCCGACCTAATCTACGCTGATTCCAAACTTTATATTCCTGAAAAATAATCGACCCCGACGTGAAATCTTTTAATCTATTTATCTTTATTCTTCTGTGCCTCGGTTTCTCGCTCTTCGCGTGTGCTCCGCCAAGGATCTGGGAAACCGAAGAAGAGGAATTTCGGCAAAATCTCTATTCCGGCCGGTATAATTTCCTTCGGCACATCGATTATGAAGAGACAGAAATAACCGAAATCCATCGGCTTGGAAAAGGGGCCGGGTTTTACATGCATTACGTTTTTTTAGAACTCGATATGTTGGACCTCGCATTGGAGATGCTTAAACAGGAATGGTTTCATGGAGAAGGTCTATTGAAACAAGAGGCGGGAAAACTATTGATCTCACGGCTGATCGAAACGGAAAAATATGATGAGGCAAGGCGGGAAGCCTTATTGTATATTCAGGATTATCCCGCTTCCTATGCGGGAGCTCGGCTCCTTCTCGAGGCGGTGTACTGGAAAAGAGACAGCGCCGAAGTTTTGCGGCAAATCGAAAAACTCGAGAAAGTGTTCCCTGATGAGATTGCGCGGGACCCGGAAATTGTCCTCTTTCGGGCCGTATCGAAGAGCAGGCTTAAGCTTCCGGGCTGGCCCGCGGATTTTATAACGCTTTTCACCGCGGTCCGCGCTTCGGGTTATCATATTCGGGCGTTTCGGTATATCGATGAAGCCCCTGCATTAATCGGTGCGTTTCATGAAGACGAGCGGCGTTTTTTGAACGCGAAGATGTGGTTCGCAACGGAAAACTATTCCAACGCAGCGGATGAATATACCCGGCTCTTAGAAAACGGAAACGACCTTTTACGCACACCGGTTATGATCGTTGAAGCAGGGGAGGCATATCTGCGTACGGAACGGTATCGCGAGGGAGAACGCGCGATCGCCGCGTATATCGATGCGGCGGAAGCGCCGCCGGCCCTTGTATACGCTTCACTTTTTACCCGGGGATTACTGCTCCGAAAAGCGGAAGCGTACGATGAGGCGGTTGGAATGTTCAGGCAGGCGCGGAATGCCGCCTCAGGCCATCCGCTAAAGGAAGACCGCTGCCTCTGGTATGAACTGGATTGCCGCTATAAACGCGGATTGGACGATTTTCTCGAAGCGTTGGAATCTGCTTCGAAGACGTGGCATGAGCCGTCCTATTTTTCCGACTTGGTTGAACGGGCGGGAGCAGATATGGTCGGGCAGCGGCGCTGGGGTGATGTGTGGGAAACGTATTTGATCCTAAAACAACGGGGAGACCCCGAGGCCGCCGGCAGATATGGATATATATCCTTTCGTGCGGCGGAAGAGGGGCTGTTTCGGCTGCCCGAGACGTTTGACGATCGAATCCTCGAAGAGATTGCTGAGCCGGCCGGTTTCGGGTATTACCAACTGCTTGCGCGAATACGGCTAGGCAAAAGGCCGGCGATCTTTACGGGTGATACGGACGATGCCGCTGATACCACCGAAAAGGACCCGGGCACAGCCGCCGACGGGGAAGCCGGCGGCGGGGAAGCTGAAAGCAATGAGTTCGACCTTTTCGTGAAAGGATTTTTCCGGTTTTCCCTCCATGACCGGGCCTTCTATTTCATGAAAAAATATGGAAATGAGCTGGGGACGAATACATTGCTGGATTGTGCGGCCCGATTTTCGGACCGGGGTCTTTTCAGGGAATCGATCATAGCGGCAAACGCGGCACGTGGAAGGCTTCTCGATGAGAATTGGGACGTAAAACTCCCTATCCTGCTGTTTCCGAAGGCCTATATCCATGAAATCAAACGCGAAGCGAAGAAAAACGATATCCTCTGGTATATCCTGGCCGCCCTTGTGCGGGAAGAGAGTTATTTTGATCCGCATGCCGTATCCCGGGCGGGGGCGGTCGGGCTGGCGCAGCTTATGCCGGCCACCGCGCAAGATATGGAGCGGCGGCTCAATATGGAAAATTCGAATATTTTCGACCCTGCGACCAATCTTGTGATTGGGGCGTATTATTTCGGCACCCTTTTAAAACGATTTGACGGCAGCCCGAGTAAGGCGGTTTTTGCGTACAACGCCGGTCCGACGAGGATGAGACGCTGGGAGGGCCGGTACTTAGGGCTGCCCGGAGACCTTTTTCTCGAAGCGATACCAATCGAAGAGACGAGAAATCACGGCAGAAAAGTACTTGTATCTGCTTTGGTTTACGGGTATATATATGAGGGCGAAGAACTTCCTGCCATCGTCTCGCACTATTTCGCGGATCGAAATTATGAAAAGTAAAGGGGTACTATGACGACGATTCAGGCGATTATTTTAGGCGCGCTCCAAGGGGTTACCGAGTTTCTGCCGGTTTCCAGCTCCGGCCACCTCGTTGTGATGAAAAATCTCCTCGATGTAACTGAAATTCCTATTCTGTTCGATGTGCTTCTTCATCTCTCGACCCTTGCAGTCGTAGTGATCGTGTTCAGGAAAATAATCGGCGCTATCGCAGCATCCCTCTGCCGGGGAATCGCCCGCAGGACCCGGGAAGGGGACCGGGAAAATCTCAAGCTTTTCCTGATCATCGCGGTCGCCACCCTCGTAACCGCGGTAATCGGTTATGCTGTTTCTTTTCTTCATGTCGAACAAAAGCCGAAGGTTGTTTCCCTCCTGTTTATCGCAACCGCCGCGATTTTAATCGGTACAAAATTTGTAAAAGGGAAGAAAAATTACGGCGACATCGGGCTTAAAGAGGGAATTATTACCGGCGCGGCCCAAGGGCTGGGCGTATTCCCCGGAATTTCCCGTTCCGGCATTACGATTTCCGCCTCTCTCTATGCCGGCCTCTCGCGAGAGAAAGCGGGGGAATTCTCTTTTCTCATCTCCATACCCGCCGTACTCGGGGCGTTTATTCTCACTCTCAGGGACGCGGAGACCCTCGGAAGCATGGTCCGCACCGGCCCCCTGGCATTGGGGATCGGGGTCTCTTTTTTTGTCGGGCTCGGATCACTTCTGCTTCTGCTGCGGCTGATTCGGAAGGGGCGGCTTTATTTCGCCGCGTTCTATCTAGTCCCCCTCGGGATTTTAAGTTTCATTTATTTTTGACTGATTCTCCCCCTCAACGTCCCCCAATCATCTGCCGATAGTGATAGAAGAGGAGGACTCTTTTGCGTGTACGGAAGGTAACCCATACGATTTCAGTCTGCTTGTTCTGCATCGGGGCTTTCCTGCTGTTTTCGATCTTGCTTGCCATGGGAGGACCGGAGAACGGAATGGCCCGGCTGTTTGCCTTGCCCGGTTCGTTTTTATTCGCGAGTTTCGCGTGGCCCGCTTTTTACGTTCCCCTTTATTTCTTTTCTTCCGCCGTGATCCTGTTAAAGCAGGGGTTCCGGTCTGATTTGCTCTTTGCCTTGAACGGGGGCATCCTGCCGTTTCTTACCTTCAGTCTCGGGGCCAGGCTGCTGTTATCCAAGGGTAACGGTTTCTATTTTGAGGGTTTGAAAACGACTTTCGGACACAACGGCGCGGTCCTTCTTTTATTTCTTTTAGGTATTTTAGAGACCATTCTCATTATACAGCTTACCCGCCGCATTTTTCAAAAAAATGACGTCCCTCGGGAAACC
>CAYWIK010000030.1:15659-23475 GCA_964458315.1 uncultured Spirochaetales bacterium
AAAACGAGAAAATCGACCTCGAACTCGGTGACCCTCCCCTGACCGAAGATGATTACCCCCAGGAAGAAGCGGAGGAAGAACCGGAGGAAGTCTTCGAGGAGGAAGAACCGGAGGAAGTCTTCGAGGAGGAAGAGCAGCCCGGCCCCGAAATGATGCCCGGCCGGTCCTATGCCGTGCCCGTGGACGCACTCCTCGATGAATATCCCGACGGCCAATACTGGAAAATCGACCAGGATACCCAGGATGCCGGAGACATCCTTAGAAACACTCTCCAAGAGTTTAAAATCCAGGCGGAAGTAACAGGTATCCGAAAAGGGCCGGTGATTACCATGTTCGAGATCCTTCCGGCCCCGGGGGTAAAACTTTCAAAGATTGTGAACCTTTCGGACAACATCGCCCTGCGTCTTGCCGCGTCGAGCGTTCGGATTGTTGCGCCGATCCCCGGTAAACACGCAGTGGGAATCGAGGTCCCGAATAAAAAACGGTCGATTGTGTCCTTCAAGGAAATGGTCTCCGACGATGTCTTTCAGGAAGAAGAGATGGAACTCCCCGTTGCTTTAGGAAAAGACATCACCGGAGAAGCGCAGATACTCGATCTCTGCCAAACTCCGCATTTGCTGATAGCAGGGGCAACCGGTTCAGGAAAGTCGGTCTGCGTGAATTCAATCATCTGCTCGATCCTCTACAATAAAAGCCCCGGAGAAGCGAGATTGATGCTCATCGACCCGAAAATAGTGGAGCTGAAACTGTATAACGATGTCCCTCATCTTCTTACGCCGGTCATTACCGACCCTAAAAGGGCGTTTCAGGCCCTTCAGTACTGTTTGTACGAAATGGAGCGCAGGTATGCCCTTCTCGACTCCCTGGGGGTGCGCGACATTTCAGCCTATAACCGTAAAATACGGAAGAAACGCCTTGCAACGGAACAGCTGCCGTATATCGTGATTATTGTAGACGAATTCGCCGATCTCATGGCCACCAGCGGAAAGGAACTGGAATCGACCCTTGCCAGGCTTGCCGCCATGTCTCGAGCTGTCGGACTCCATCTTGTTCTCGCAACCCAGCGGCCTTCCATCGATGTGATTACCGGCTTGATCAAAGCGAACATCCCGTCGCGGATTGCCTTTATGGTGGCGAGCAAGTTCGATTCCCGGATCATCATTGACTCAATCGGCGCGGAAAAACTCCTCGGGAAAGGAGATCTGCTCTTCACCTCTCCATGGGAGCCCTTTCCGGTCAGAATTCAGGGGGCCTATCTCTCGGAAGATGAGGTGGTCCGGATCACCGATCATGTTAAAACATTGGGAACGCCTGAATACATCGACGAGGAAATATTTGCCGAAGACGACGGTGACGAAGAGTACTGGCTTCGGGGAGACTCGGAAGATCCGCTGACGGAAAAGGCGATCGAGATTGTCGTAGAGGCCGGTAAGGCCTCCGCTTCGTACCTGCAGCGAAGACTTAAAATCGGGTATAATCGGGCTGCCAGACTGGTCGAAGACATGGAGGCAAGAGGGATCGTGGGACCGCAAAACGGAAGTAAACCGCGTGAAATCTTATCTGTTCATGCGCTTGACAACACGTACTCCTAAACTATAATTTAGAAAGATGAATCTTTTAAAAAATGGAATAAATCTATGCCACAAGCAGTAAATGTCGAACAAATTAAAAAAGCAGCGCGGAATTCAGTTCCCCTCTCGATCAAATCCTACACCCTTCCGCATGAAACCGAGGTGTACTTAGAAGAGGTCCTCGGGGTGTTCCTGGAAGAGTACGGGCAGCAGGCAATTAAGGACCAGGTAGCCTACTGTATGCGTGAACTTGCGGTAAACGCGAAAAAGGCGAATACAAAGCGAGTGTATTTTCAGGAAAAGGGGCTCGATATTACAAACAAACAGGACTACGAGCTTGGAATGAGCACTTTTAAAGAGGACACTCTTAGTAACATCGATTACTATTTGGAAAAGCAGAAAGATGCAGGGTTGTATGTAAAAGTGGTGTTCCGTTCTAAAGGGACACTGTTTAATCTTTCGATCCAGAACAACGTGGAAATATCGAAAAAAGAACAAATGCGGGTCTACGATCGTATCGCCCGTTCGAGGGCATTTGAATCTTTAGAGGAGGCGTTTTCCACGGTGTTAGACGATTCTGAAGGCGCGGGATTAGGTCTTGTTATCCTCGTATTGATGCTTAAAAAAATCGGTCTCAACGAAGATGCCTTTGATATCGATGCGAAAGACGGAGAAACCATCGCCAGGATTTCGATTCCCTTTGCGAATGTTCATATAGAAAACGTAGAAAAGCTTTCGAGGGAAATCGTCGATGAAATCGACCGGCTTCCGCAGTTTCCGGATAATATCGTTTATCTGCAAAAGTTGATAAGTGATCCGGACTCGGAGATTACCGATATTGCCCGGCAAATCAGCATGGATCCGTCCCTCACGGCGGATTTACTGAAAGTTGTGAACTCCGCACAGTTTATGCTTCCGAAACGGGTGGACAATATTGTAGAAGCGGTAAAGCTCGTGGGACTTCGGGGACTGAAAAATCTGTTATACTCCTACGGTACACAAAAGCTGCTCGATCAGGGGCAGGAAGAATTGTGGCAGCACTCCTACAAGACTGCTTTTTTCGCCTATAATTTGGCAAAAAATCTCCGAAAGAAAGACCTCTTAGACGATGCATATGTCGGCGGCATACTTCACGATATGGGGAAAATAATTTTCTCCAATGTGCATCCGGCGCTCCTCGACAAGATCACTAAGTTTGTAAAAGACCGTGAGATACGACGGAACTTCATCGAGGACCTTTCCGCAGGGTTGAACCATGCCGAAATCGGAGCGATGATCGCGGAAAAGTGGAACTTTCCCGATGTTCTGATAGAGGCGATCCGCTATCATCACGAACCGGACCGATGCTCCGATGAGCATAAGGACGCCGTGTATACCGTCTATCTCGCAAATACACTCTGTAATATCGATTCCGAATCGATTTCCTACGATATGGTCGATAAAAATGTCTTAAGGACTTTCGGAATCAAATCGGAAGACCAATTTTTTATGGTACGCGACCGGTTGGAAAATGCATTTTCCCGGGAACTCGAGCCTGACGCAAGAGAAAACTTAGCATAGAGAGGTCTTGACTTTTCCATGTTTGCATATTAAATTCTCTATATTGTAAAAATAGTATACTAGGAGGATTTCATGGCTGTCGTATTATATTCAACCCCGACCTGCGGCTACTGCAACAAGGCGAAAGACTACTTTCGAGAACAAAAAATCCCCTTTACCGAATATAATGTTGCCCAGGATATGCGCCGGGCGGAAGAAATGGTGAAAAAATCGGGACAAATGGGAGTCCCGGTGATCGATATCAACGGGAAGGTCATTGTCGGGTTTAATCGGCAGGAAATCGACCGCGCCCTCAAGCGATAGACCGGTACCAAGCGTGCATAAGGATGCCGAAGGCAACCGCTGCATTGAGCGATCCCTTTACGCCGCAGGTTTCTATACTCACTCTCCCCTGCCCTTTTTCGGCGCAGCGCAGCGCATCGGGACTTACACCAAGTTCTTCGGAACCGACGATTACGAGTCCCTTTTTTGGAAACTGAAACGTTTCGACCGGGGTCCCTCCGGTTTCCAGGGCGAAGACCCCCTCTTCATTGATGATGGGACCGATTTCGCCGATTTCCCACGGTATCAACTCGGTGCATCCCATGGCGGTACGCCGGACCCTGGGGTGCTCCGGTGTAGGGGTGGAGGGAGAGAGGATAATCCTTTCAACGCCGAAGGATTCGGCGGTTCGGAATATCGAGCCGACATTATAGGGGGAGCGTAGATCTTCGCAATAGACCCGCAAAGGAAGCGCCCTGCGTCGTTTTACTTGAAAATTCCCGGTAGAAAAATCGATTAAATCCCAGTCAGCCGGTTCGATGCCGAAAAACTGCTGGAGCCCGAAGCGGAGGTCGCCGCACAGCCGCAGGAGCGCAGAATTATCCGGCCTCTCTTCCCCGTCGTTCGTTTTTAGAAGGCTGTCAGCCTGCCCCACTCGCTTCCGCAGCCACGGCGCGAACCCCGATTCGTTTTTAAGGAGCGCGGTCAACCCTTGTAAGTATTCCCGGTCGATGAAAGCTCCCGCGGCCAGTTCCATCTCCATCTGCTGGATCAGGGTGATGATCTTACGAAGCCTTGTCTTCCGGGGCAGGGCGGCAAGTTTTTTAAGGGAGATCATCGTTTCAATACGCCTGCTTTAACAGATTGTACATGTCATCTTCGGTTACCGAAACCGGCAGGTAAGCAGTACCTTCGATTGCGCTTATCATCGGTATGCACCCCGCGATTTTTGAGAACTCGAGGTCCAGGGCATGGAGCCTCATGGGAAGCCGCATCGAGGCGATGGTGTACCGGGTAAAATCGATCAGCTCTTTGCTGTTTTGCAGGGGGCTTCCGAGACGGTCCTCCTGTACCGATTCGACAAGCTGAAATATCTTGTCCGGGGCCACGGTATTGGCCCACTCCAGGATATGGGGAAGGAGAATCGAGGAAATCCATGAGTGGGGAATGGAAAATCTGCCTCCCAATACCAGAGAAACGGCGCTTCCCAGGCCGTAGGAGGAGGTCGCAAGGCCGAGGGAGGTAAAAAAGCCGTACTGTGTCGCTTTTTCCCTGTGCGCGATTTCTTTCGGCTCTAACACGGCGGACTTCATCATATAGATAAGAGGTTTACATACCTGCAGGAGGAGCCTGTCGGAAATAAAGGAGCTCCGTTTCGAGACAAACCCTTCCACTGCCAGAAGAAGCGTGTCGAGGAGGGTGGTGGCCGTAAACTTTGCACTCAAGGAGAGGGAAAGTTCCGGATCGAGGACCGCCGCGTCGGCAAACCGGCCGGTAGAAAGTACTTTTGCCGATCTGTCCCGCGCATCGACGATAAAACAACGGTCGGTAAAAAGAAAGGGGTCTCTGCACGTGGAAGGGACCGCGATGTACGGCATTCCTTCCGGTTCGAACTGCCCGCCCGACAACACCGCGTCGACGGACTGCGATCCCGTCGCCAATTTCGCTGCACATTTTGCAACCGAGAGCGCATGCACCCCGCCGAAACCGACAACCACCTGGGAACGGCTTTTCTTGGCTATATCAAGAACAGTGTCGACTGCCCTGCTTGTGGTATTATCGTTAATTTCATCGAAAATAATGCATTTAACGCCGGCATTGAATAAAACACGCTTGATCCGGTCGATAAGCCCCCACTCTTCGAGGACCGATTCGGTTACAATGAGGGCCCTCATGCCCCGTTCCGCTGTAAGAAGTCCGAGCCGGTTGATGCTGCCGTTTCCTATTACGGTTTTTGTCGGTGTATGAAGCCAGGTTTCGGACATTCGCCGCTCCTTGCGAACTTGTTTATTTTTTAAACAAAAAAGGGCAGAGAAATCGTCTGATCTCTGCCCTGTCGGTTTTCGTTTCGTTTCGTTCTGGGATTAGATATCGAACATATCCATGATACTGTCGGCTACAGATTCGATCACTTTGTTGTTGATGTATGAAGGGTCTTTGAGCTTTTCTCTGACTTCATCCACCCGGTCCTGCCGAATATCCGGTGAATTCTTGACGTTTTCCGCGGCCTTGTAAAGTTCACCCATGCTTTTTGCTTCGGCGGATACATTGATCGAGTCGTTCTTTTGGGCTTTTGAAGGCTTCTCAGACTTTTCCGTTTTGTTGTATTTTGAGACCGGATCGACTGGGCCTAATCCTTCAATCGTCATCTCTAATCCCTACCTTTCATTATAGATATCGGCATGTATAGTATAACCATTAATTCTTTTTCTTTCCAGAGACGAATAAGGAGAATTCCCCTAAAATTTTGCTTTTTTGGCTGATTTTCAATAAAATTTCGGCCGCTGTTCCGTCTATGAACTCTTCATGCATTTTCGTCATTTCTCTTCCTAAACAAATTAAGCGTTCAGGAGCTAGATCGGCAAGGTCGGTCAAAAGATTTACTATTCTATGCGGACTTTCGTATAAAATGAAATTTTCCCGCCTTTCGATGAGTTCGGCGAGGCGTTTCCGCCTTCGGCCTCCTTTCGGAGAGAGAAATCCCTCGAAGGTGGTTGTTTTCCCCCCGATACCGGCAGCGCTCATGAGGGCGGTCATGGCAGAGGGGCCGGGAATGGGTACGATTCGGTGCTTTTTGTTTCTGGCTTCGCTCACCAGCTCCGCGCCGGGATCGCTGATTCCGGGGGTCCCTGCATCGGTAAGATACGCAACGTCCTTCCCCTCATCAAGGAGGGAGCAGATCCGCCTAATCGCCCCCTCTTTATTGTGGGAGTGGCAGCTTATTACGCGCTTTTCGATCCCGTGGGCCCGAAGGAGTTTTCCCGTATGCCGGGTGTCTTCGCATGCCGCGATGTCCACCCTTTCGAGGGTTTCCAAGGCCCGGAGGGTTATGTCCCCGAGGTTGCCGATAGGCGTTCCAACGACGAAGAGAGTTGCCATGGCACAAGCGTACTATAAGTCCGGCCTGTTTCGGAAGAGGGGAAAAGAAGATATACTCTGGTGCGTTAGCCATGAATATGAAGGTAGTTGAGATTTTACTGCTGATTACCGCGGCCGCAGTCATTGTCCTGCTGCTCTTCCTTTTACGCAGGCGCCGGATTGATGCAGTAAAAAATAGGCCCTCGAAGCCGGCGCCGCAAGGGGGCAGCGCCGCGGTTCCCTTCAATGAAGAGCTGGTCCGCCCCTGTCCTCTCTGCGGGCACATGCTTCGGAAGGGAGAAATGGTGCACACCAAAGTTTATCCCGGCAAGCCGGACCAGATTGCCTACATCTACGGTTGTCCCTACTGTTACCCTTCGAATGCCGATGCCCCCCGGATCTGTCCGGTATGCAGGAAGACCGTGCCGCCGGAAGGGTATGTTATTGCGAGAATGTTTGTGCAGGGAAACCGGAAGCATGTTCACGTACTCGGATGCACCGGCTGCAGGCGCCGAGGGTGAGAGGGGCAGGCCGTGACGGCTACTTCTCGATTCCCCTGCGCGCGTATACTCCCCGGTCCATGTAGTGTTTGATATTCCGCATTTCGGTGACCAAATCCGCGGCTTCTATCAGCTCTTCCGGAGCGCCGCGTCCGGTACAGACAATCTCCACCTCTTCCGGTTTCCGGTCGAGAAGGCCGAGCACGCCGTCTAACGGAAGGAGGCCGATTTTCAAGGCTATATTGACCTCTTCGAGAATGACGACATCGAAACCGCCCCGAAGAACGATCTCTTTTACTCGCGCGAAACCGGCGGCAGCCCGCTCCCGGTCTTCCTTCGTCGGTTTGCCCACAATGAATTTGTCCCCGCCGAACTGCTCTATCCGTACTTGGTCCCCGAGCAGCCTGAGTCCTTCCACCTCGCTGTAGGCCCCGGTTTTCATGAATTGACCGATATATACCTTCAAACCGGCCCCGACGGCGCGCAGGGCCAGGCCTAACGCGGCGGTCGTTTTCCCTTTGCCTTCACCGGTGTAGATTTGAATATATCCTTTTGTAAGTGCGCTCATGCGTTTTCTCCTCGGGCGGTGTATGAATATACTTTTTCCTGTTCCATTGTAGTATATTTGCGCAAAAAAAACCGCAGCCCGAAACCGGACCGCGGTATGAGGTAATTGCCGGGCAGTGACTGTCTTAGAACAAACCCTTGACCTTTCCGGTCGAGGTGTCGACGTCGATCTGCCGAAAAGCAGGATCCGAGGCCGTCCCCGGCATAAGCTTGATGCCTCCGGCGATGGGTACGAGAAATCCCGCGCCGCCGTACACCTGCACGTCCCTGATCGGGAGG
>CAYWIK010000031.1:0-22907 GCA_964458315.1 uncultured Spirochaetales bacterium
ATCATTGGTTTCGGGATAGAAGAGGGCCAAATGTTCTTCAGCCCTGCCCTGCCGCTTCAGGTCGATGGGCAGCAAATCGGGTCTGCAGGTGATGAGAAACCAAATGATCTTGCCGCGGTAATTGGTGTCTCCCATAAAGGACGCAATTTGCGCGAAAATACGATTGCTCGTACCGCTGTCTCCTTGCTGGTTTCGGTCGCCCAAAAACGCGTCCGCCTCGTCGATCATCACCCCCACCGGCGCCATCGCCTTGAGAATGTTGAGTACCTTTTCGAGATTGGACTCCGTTACTCCCTGCCATTTTGATCGGAAGTTCCGGAACTTCACAATCGGGATGCCGATTTCCCCGGCAAAAGCGGTAACCATAAACGATTTTCCGGTCCCTACCGGCCCTGCAATGAGATAGCCCATGGGAAGCACATCCAGGCGCCCCTGTTTGATCGCCCTTGCCGCGCTTTGAAACCGTTTTTTTACGAAATCATGACCCGAAACCATTTTCAAATCGTGTTCCGATTCGATGAACTCGAGAAGACCGCCCGCCTCCTTTTCAATAATCGCCTTTTTTTGAAGCCGCAGGAATTCTAAAGAGATCGGCTTGTCCTCCTCGAAGGATTCCGCGGCAATTTGGTTTAAGTTCATGAGATTGAGGCCGCTGGTGATCTGTGCCACCCGCTGCGGTGTAAGTCCGTGGTCCAGAAGCAGCCCGCCCTCGTTATTGAGAAACCGCAGGAAACCGGAGCGCACATTTTCATCAGGTATGGGAATGTCCACCTTTACCGTGCTCGGAGACTTGACCATCCGCGGGTTGAGGTCCGCCAGATTCTCGGTGAGGAGAAGAATTGAAACATCCCCTTGGGTAAAAATAGGATCGTGGGCCCATCTATTCAACGTAACGAGGCAGTACTTGTCGTCTTCGCCCATCTTACTCACCTCGGTGTTCGGAATAATGGTCTCGGCATAGTCGGCGATGAGCACGATCCGCTGTTTTTTAGGGATGTTCATCAAAAAATACTTTTCCATATAGTGAAAAGCCAGCTGCGGGTCCGTGGAAATAAAATCTTCCGTATTGGTTTCTTCAAAGTTTTCAGCCATCACATGGAGGTATTTCTGCTGCATTTCCGGCGTGCAGAAGTTGACCCCCGAAGAGCGGTCGTAAAAGGCGATGATGTCCCGGTTGCCGAAAAGGACCTCTGAAATATAATCCTGGATGCGTACAAAAATGAATTGGCCCTCATAGAGCTGATGAGGCAGAAAATCCCTGATATTGCCGTTGATGATGTAAAGATTCGAAGTCTTAGAACAGTACCGGTATGATAACTCCTGGGCCCAGCTCGGCAGGACCCTGATAAAATCCAGGTTCTTTTTGATTAGCTGTTCAGCCATGTCCCCTCCCGAGTAAAAGTATAAAAGGTACCTTCGATTAGGTCAATTAAAAGGAAAGATTTACTTCAATCTTGGCCTGGATGCCCAGATACCATGTGTAGGGGGAAGACCGGTCGAATCCGAAGGACATATCGGCGGAGAGAAAGCCTGTCTGGGGGACCACGAGTTTGGTCCTGTGGGTGATGACAATACCGAAAGCGGTTCCTTCCGTACTTTCCGTAAATGCGGGGCCGAAGTACGTTTCTATCATTTCCGAGTTTTCAAAAAACAGGGCGTTTTTAAACTCCTCTTTTATGAACGGGAGAGGCAGGGTGAAAGAAGCTGGGAGTTTCCAGACAAAATTGAGCTTGACCGTATCTTTTGTCTCCCGTTTTGGTCCGGATGCACCGGTGATTTCGGGGTCCGCCTCAAAGGTAAAATCCAGACGGTTATCCAGAGTGAGGTTCCAGCTTTCCGCTCCTTGAAGGTAGACAATGTTTTGAAGCCGCAGCTCAGTCGTATCGGGCGTTGTGACATTTTCCGTTCCGATATTGAGTTTTACAAGGGTGCTGATTTCTTCGGTTTCGTAAAATCGAAGGAGAGGATATACGCCGAGTCTTCCGAAAAGGTTTCGCGCCGTGCTTCGAAGGGCGAATATCCATTCAGAGCTGTCCTCTATGGTTTCATGGTCCCGAAAAAGTATTCGTTTCAAAGTAATGTTCGATTCCACCGGTACAATAAGGTCGTAGAGACGTGACCCCGCGGTACGGGAAAAACCGAGGGAAGCCGCGGGGGCATACCGGACAATAGTCCCTCCCGAAGAGGAGTCTGCAAAAAGATTCCGCTCCGATGCTGAAACGAGTTCCGCAAAGGGAATGCTGCGGTAGAAGTAATTTTGTGATCCGTAGACTCTTCCGAATTTGGAAAAATCATCGGTAAAGTAGAGGGAAAGATCGGCCGCGCCGGTATAGCTTAATTCCCGGGAGTAGCCGGGGGTGATGCTCCACGCGAATGGGGTCCCGGCAAAAAAGACGAGGGGCAGGGTTATACTGAAGCCGAGCTCGTTTTTCTGTTTACGGGAAGCGGTCCCGTAGGCGTTGTAGCCGAAGGTGTGGGTAACCGCCGCTCCGACAGGAGTGGTGGCGAGTGCTGCCGAAATCTCTCCCTTCCAGGTCCGTTCCGGATATTGATAACCGCGCCACGGAAGGACCAGGGGATAGCTTTTAATCCAGTTTGCGAAGTATCCCGTCTTCTCCCTGCTGTAATTTTCCGCCGTCTGTTCGAGGGAAAACAGCGTGTTAAAGGAGAGGGGAACGCGCGATTTTGCCGCAAGAAAAATGTTCCAGTCCTGGGTAAGGGTTGAATCGATTCCATATGCTTTCGTTCCCGCCTCGAGGGACCCGACACCGGGGACGGAGAGGGTGATATCGTTGTTTCTGGTAAAGCCGTCCTGTTCCGGGGAGTCGGTTTCCTTATATCCTTCCCGGATGGACACATATGGTGATTTCGCAGGGACTTCTATCCGGTGCCCCCCCGAAGCATAGAGCCCGGTTTCCGCCCCCCCGGCGCCCCGGTCGCCTGTATAGAGAAGATCGGCCTCGAGACGGAGGCGGGTGAAAAAGAGTTCGAAGCTCGTTTCCCCCTGTGAACGGACCGAGCCCCGTTCCTGTTCGGAGACAAAGCCCGAAGCGAACTTTGGCGTCGTAGCGTTTGCTTCGCCCCGGACCATGAAGTTTCCTAACGCCGGAACGCCTCGAATTGAAAATATTGTTTCAGGATAGTGATACGCTGCGGCTGCCGAAATCCCCGCGCTAATGGATGGGGTCGGTTTTTCGAGATAGAACTCGTCTAAATAGATCGTGCCCGCAGTTGTTTCCGAACCCTGCACGACGAGCTTTGCCGCTGTTGTTTCGGTAGGGATATAACTCACTTCCGCGGATGGAATCTCCTGCTCGTTGATATAAAGCTTCCCTTCTCCCATATCCACCTTTACTTCCTGCCAAGAATCTGCGGCTGAAACGGGAAAACTGCACGTAAGGCCCTTTCCATCGTTCCCCACAATCTTCACCGCCAGGGTCGATCCCGCGGCAGGGGTTACTGAGGAAGGTTTTATGTAAAATCCGAACTCACGGTAATTATTCAGCGGGACCGGGGATACGTACTTTTCCAGTTTCCATTCTTCTCCGGCGGGGATGTCCTCCCAGGAGAGCTCGAGCACCTTTTGACTGCTGTCGTCGCCGTGGAATACCGAATCCACCTTCGGGTAGAGGGCGGAGAGGGAGGAGGAAGCCTCCGCGCCGGTTTGAAACTCGAACACCTCTCTGCTTTGGACGGTCCCGGGCGCCGGCGCGGTGCCGTAGAAAGTTGACGCTTCCACGGAAATTCCGCCGACGATCAGGCGGCCCGTATGTTCTCCGCCGCCGGGCACGTACATGACAATCCGGGCCGCCGTTGCGGCGGAGAGCTTTTTCCGTTCCGCGTCGCTCAATGCAAGTTCAACGAGGGACCAGTTACTCCCCGGCGCCGGGGTAAGCTCTTTTTTTACGATTCGCGTTTCTATGTCGCCGTCGAGGATCCCGTTTTCGTTCCGGTCCTCACTGTCGAGCTTTTCGTTGCCGGTGCCTTCCGGGCCGCCGCCTATAAGAAGTACGTTCCCGGAGGCGGGATCGTTAAAAGAGAACCCTTGGGAGTTTATGGAGCTTTCTTGGTCCAGGATTCCGTCTCCGTCCACATCTTCGCTTACACTTCCGATATGGAGAAAAAACCGCGCGGAAGAGGGAATATCTTCTCCTTTCCAGTAAAAGCTGATCGAGCGGGCGGAGGTGAGATCGATCCCTAAGGGTTCTTTGGAAAGGTTTATCTGTCCGCCGACCCAGCTGCTCCCGTCGGGCATCCGGAATTGAAGCACCATGACCTGGGTTTCTTCGCTGCCGGATTCGGTAGTGGCGGCGTAGGGGCCGGTTTTGGACCCGGTTTGATAGGGAAAGACCTGGTCAGAAGGGGGAGACCAGGTATACGGCATGAGACGGGCGCCGGTGAGAAAGTTGTACCTTCGGTAGTTGGCGTAAATCAGCTTTCCCCGGTTTTCCCTTGACAGGGCGATGCTCCCCCCCGGGTCCGCCGTGCCCGCGGGAACGCTGCTTGGAAACATGATGCTTTCGTACATGGAGAAAAAATGTCCCGCCCCTTCCATTCCCTCGATTCGAAAAATCCCTCTGGTGTCCGGGGTGGAAACGGAAACGCCGGTATCCGCGGAAACCTGCAGCCTTTCGCCTGTATAATCGAGCCCCGCGGTCAGGAGGAGCGAGCCGGGCTTCCCTTCCGCTTCGGTGGCGTAGGCGGTTTGCAGGAGGTTCCACAAACCGCCGATCCCCGCCTCGAGGGTGAGTCCCGGTATAAGCTCGAACCGGTTTCCGAATCCGATATTGATATTTCCGGTCTGCGTCCGGGCCGCGGTTTTATACTTGATCTCGATTCGGTCGGCAGGAAAAATCAGGGTGAGAAATTCTATTTCTCCTGTTGCCGAATCGGCGGTAAACCGTGTCTCTTCCCGCCCGTTGATGAGGACCCGGACGGAGCCCGGGACAAAGTTCGGATCGATAAAATATCCTTCCGATTCTTCGAGCACGATGATCTTGAGGTTGTGACCGAAATAGCCGTCCTTGGTTTCCCGGTCCGGACCGTAGTTAGCGGGATAGCGGTCCGCGAAGGGGTACCGATTTTGTACGGCCCGTTCTGAAGCCCCCGGGGTAAGCACCGCCACGGTACGCTCCGCACTGAGCGCTTCAACGGAGAGTGCTGCGGCGGCACCGTAGAGATCATCCTTTCGCACCAGTTCGCCCCGAACGTTGCGTGCCCGCGGCAGAACGTCGGTTTCCAACTCATAGGCGTTGCAGGACTGGAAGGGCGAAAACTCGCCGGGGAGATGGACAAGAAGGGCCTCTTTCCCGTCGATGATCACCTGCCGTTCAGTATCGAAATCGATTCCTAAATAGGTGACACCCCAGTTGAAGTCCGCCGGGTCGGCCGTTGGATCGATCAACTCCCCGCCGGATGAGTCGGTTGCAGTCCCCGCCAGGAAGGATTTTCCCAGCGCCGCGGCGCCCACGGAATATCCGCTTTTTGTGTAGTAGACGGCGACCCGCCCGGTCTGCGTTTCCGAAAAAGAAACCGTACCGTCCGCGGGAGAAACCGACACATCCGCCGCGTCTGCGATACTATAGGTGTTTCCGTCCGAGCCGGTATATACGCCTTCCGGGTCCTGCACGTAGACCTCGAGTCCGGTGACTTCGTTGTCCGGCAGGATGAAATACCGGCCGACTATATAGTCGTACAGCGCCGTCGTTTCTTCCGATACCTCGTATTTCCCCTGAAAAACCGTTTCCTGGTCTTCCGCAGGCTCATACCGGAGAAGCACTTCATGGTCCGAGTGCTCCGTTTCCATCATTGCATACGCGCCGATACTGTTTTTCGGCGGTTCGGGGACCGTGAAATACCCGTAGGAGTCCATGTCGGTTTCCGTATTCCCGATGCGGACCGACTGCAGAAATTCATCTTCCATCCCTTGATAGCCGAGGAGATAGGTGTTCTCCGACGAATCTTCCCTCACCGATGTTTCGAAAAAGAAGCGGTTTTTAAGCCAGAGGGAAATAGTAATATCCGGCTGCTGCTGAAACAGAAGTCCCGGAGTCATCCCGGGAAAGACCGCGGGCAGCGCCTGTTTTTCCGCGGGGCTGTAACTCAAGCCCAATGACCCGGAAAGAGAAAGGTTCCACGAACCTAAGAGAAAAAGTTCCACCTCGGAATCGCCGATCTCCGCCTGAAACAAAGATTCCGGCGCCTCTTTTTCTATGGGAATATACTGCTGCGCGGAAACGCGGACAGCTGCAGAAAGGGTGAACATGAGAAAACTGCACATGATGAGGAGGATTCTATTATTTTGCACCCTTTAATATTATTTGATAAAAACAGGTTCATGTAAATGACACTTTTAGTCGATACAAGAAAAAAGTGGACCTAGAACAGCAAAAATCCCAGGCATTTGTCACTCGACTTTTGAGTAATCCCGCTCTTCAGGGGCTTACGGCCCTGCAGCAGGAAGAGCAGATTCTTCAATTTCTTATAAAAAACGCAAACCAGCTCTATCCTACCCTTGCTTCGGCAAATTTTTTCCCGGGAAAAAGCTGGGAAGCTATATGGGCGCTTCTTACGACAACCCTTTTTGGGGAAATCGATAAGGACCTTCTCCCGGCAATGAAATCTATTCTGCAGGACCGGATCGATCTATCGTTTATCGAGTTTTTCGGCCGCCATGCCCAGGGAGGGATGCAGATCAAGGAAAATCTGTTCAGTTTTATGCAGAAACTTCTAAAAAAACCCGAGGCAAGACGCGGTTTTGCCGGCGCTTTTTCCGCCCTTGCGTTCAATTTTACCGAAAAATACCTGCCTCATGTTTTTACCCGAAAAGAGTACGCGCATTTTGAACTAACTAAAGTCCAGCGGCTGCGTATGGGGAAGGAAGAAATCAAGAACTTTATTCATACATCCCTGTTTCTCCGGCCTGTAATTCATGTTTTTTCCACTTCAACTGTTGGAAACGGATTTGAACCTGCTCCGGGAGGTCTCATACAGCCGCAGTACGCGCGGAAAGTATTTGAAGCGGTAAAAAAACCTCTTGCCGCGCTGCCGGACCAAGTGGTGAAAAGCGCAATCAATAGTAATGTTTCCTTCCTCGATAACAAAAACGTGAGCGCCACCGCACGGATAACAGCCCTGTTTGCCAACAGATGCAGAAACTACAATCCGCAAATGAAGGTGGACCGGGGCGCGGATAATCCGGATAAGAGCTGGTTCAGCATCGCCCGGAAAAACTACAAGTTCTACGGCTTCGATGTAAAAATGGTGGACGAATTTTATAAGACGGCGGCCGAGAACGGCTGGTAGGGGTTTATATGGAGAAGAAGAATAAATCGGGAGCAGCCTTAGAAAGCCTGGTCATAGTCGTTATTTTTCTCGTCCTCGTCCAGACATTTTTGGAAGATTTCGCCGTCCTTGACGGCTGGCCCTGGCACCTGCGAAAATTGCTCGTTTTTACCGGCCTCGGGTTCGATGCTTTTTTCGCGGCCGAGTTTTTAACCCGGCTCTTTACCGCCATGTCCCGCGGAAGGGTCAAACAGTACCTGCTCCATGAACGGGGCTGGATCGATTTTTTCGCCTCCGTCCCCCTCCTGTTACTCAATTCCGGCCCGACCAGTTATGCTTTACTGATAGGCGGAACCGGTTATCTCGGTATCGGCGGCTTTCTGAATGTATTGAAGGTAGTCAAGGCTGTACGCATCGCCAGGATCCTTCGGCTCATGAGGGTGCTCAAGATCGTTAAGCAGCTGAAATACGCGGACAGCAGGATGGCGCAGCGGCATGTTGCAAAAGTTACCACGACCGCAATTGCGGTGTTTGTTTTCAGTATTTTGGCTTTTTCCGTGGCCGCCCCTTTTGTCAATCTTCCCACTATCGACGCTGAGTACCGTCGGCGCCACATGACCACGGCAGAACTGATCGAAGACCGGTTCGACCGGGGAGACCCGGAAGCCGCCGTCTCCATCGCCCAAAAGAGCGGTGATGTCCTTCTCATAAAAGAATCCGGAGAAACCGTCTTCAGCAGACATGATAATCACTACTACAAAACCAATTTCGGTCCCGGAGACTACCGGTATCTGGAGCGGGGAAAATACGGTATCTTTTTCGATGTCCGGACCATGAATACCCATCAGGCGAAGGACAATCTTCTCTATTTCGGGATTGTTGTTCTCCTTGTCATGATATTTCTGCTTGTCTATAGTCCGCATTTCGCCCTTACGGTGAGTGACCCGATCCATGTCATGAACAAAGGGTTCGAAGACAAATCGTACAATCTGGAAGTTAAAGTGCCGAAACAATTCGCCGATGACGACCTCTTCAAGCTTGCAAAAAATTACAATGAGGTATATCTTCCCCTTAAAGACAGAAGTAACGCTGAAGAGGGGGGAGAGATGGTCGATATCAAGATGGATGATTTCGGCGATCTCTTCGGAAAAGACGAAGAGGTTTGATTGTATCAATGATTCAGCTCATTATTGAGCTGCCGGAAACTATTTCCAAAAAAGATAAACGCAGTATTGTGTCCTCGCTCAAGAAGAAACTGCAGGTCCGGTTCAAGGTTTCAGCCGCGGAAATCGATCTGCACGAATCCCTTGGTTTTACCCAGATCGGCGCCGCCCTTGTGTCCAATTCGAGAAAGTTCGGCGAGTCGGTCATGCAGAAGATTTTGACCTTTGTAGAGGACGAGGTCCCGGGGCGGGTCCAGGATGTAGAGATTTATAGCGAGCATTTTTAGGTCCGGCATTGCGGTCCGGCGCGGGGTGCCTTTATTTCGGGAACAAATACATATCTTCGAGCTTGTAGGTCCTTTGCAGATGGACCGAATCGTTGAAATCATCTTCCGCATCGAGGTCCATTGCAAAGAAGTGGTGCAGTTCGTCAAACTCTTCCTGTTCCTCCACCACCAGCTCAAACTCGAAGATTTTTTTAGCCTGCGGTGAGTTTGCAGGAATCGGATGGGGCCAAAAGAGAAACGTTCCGGCGGTTTTAAATGAAATATGGTACGGATTCTGCCAGCTTGGTTCGATCATTTCCGCCGGCTTGCCGTTTTGGCGCAGGGTAATGGTGATGTCTTTCATCGGTTCGAAGGTCTTGCCGTTAAAGAGCCTTCCGATAATAGTAGGAAAATTGTAGAGGGGGCCTTCCGGAGCAGGAGGCTTTTCTTCCTGTGCATGGGCGTAATGGGGCCGTTTGGCGGAAGAGATCTGTTTTATTCCGTCGTTGATAAGACTGACCAGGTCCGCCGCCTTTTGGAGATTATTTTGGTATTCCGTACGAAGATGGGCAAGGCCGCGGCTCGATGTCATGTATTTCGACTGAATTCGGTTGAGCACGTAGCAGGCAACATCGAGGCGGCACTGGTAGCAGGTGCAGCAGCCCTTATTTTTCAGGTCCGTATCTTCTTCATCGAATATTTCATGGACCTTTTCTAAGATAATGTCTTCCATCAAATTATGGATTTTCATAATCTCCGTCCTCTGCATTGGTTTTTATATCGAGCAGGGCTTTGAGATCTTCTACGCACGCCTTGAAGTCATGCATGGTTTCACGGAGGGAGTAGTAATTGAGTCCCGCATAGTAGAGTTTTGAAAAAACGGAAAAACTGATTTCATCTTCCGATGTGTAGAGATTCATATAGCAGCCGTATTCGTAGCATATTTTCAGCATCTCTTCGAGATTCTGCCGCAGGTACGGGCCGAGTTTTAAAGAGAATGAAAAGGTGAATACGATCTCGAGGAATTTACTGTCATTATCGATGTAATAACCGCATTGAAAATCGTGATTGTCGTCAATTCCGGCGGTGTAGCTTCCTTCCTGTTTTTCTCCCTCGAAAATGTCATATCCTAATTCTTTGAATAAGACGCGTACTCTCCTGATCCGTTCTTTCATTATTTTGGAGTATTTCATTTGTAACCCTTTTACGTAATCTATTCCAGATTTTTGTAACAATCAAGGCTTTTCGTTTTGGAAATTATATGCTGAAAGTCGCCGTACTCCTTCTGCAGGTTGAAGTGGGCCGCATAGATATGTTCCCGCGCCAACCGGTCGATACGGGAAAGCTCCCGGATGATCGGTTTCATCTTTACCCGTACATTAGTGTCTTTGTGCGGGCACGGAGTTATGTAAACGGGAAAATCGAGCCGCGTCACCAATTTCTCGACATCCTTTTCACGAACCTCGCACAGAGGACGGATTATCCGGATCTTCCCGTCGAAAAAATCCTGGACCGGCATCATCGTGGAAAAATTTCCCCGAAGACAAAGATTAATCAAGGTGGTCTCTACAATATCATCGAGATGATGACCTACCGCGATTTTTTTTATCCCCAGGGCATCGGCCCGCTCAAAGAGAATACGTTTTCGGTTTCGCGCGCACAAATAGCAGTCAAATTTTCCCTTGAATGACTCGGAAAACATATGGGCGGGAATAATTTCGTGGGATATGGCCAGTTTGTCGAAAAAGGTCCGGAACTTATCGAGCGATTTTTTTGGTATAGGATATTCCCTCCAGTTGATGATCGAGGCATGCAGGTCGTAATGGATCGGAAGCCATCTCCGGCGAACACTCAAGATAAAACTGAGGGCGAGGGAGTCCTTGCCGCCGGAAACCGCTATAATAACCTTGTCTCCCTCCCGAATCATGGAAAAGCGGTTTATCCCTCTTCCGGCCTGTTTAACGATCCGTTTACACCATGGCGGCATTTTCCCTGAAAGTATTGTCTCAAGCATTTCGTTTTTGTTCCTTATCAAGGCAGCAGAGAGCCGGCGTCACCGGCGGGGATTTTTTCAAGCAGGCGCCGCGGCATGATGAGCCGCAGTTTACGGAGGCTTTCTGAAAAACCGGAGACCACGGGAGAAGAAAAAACCGAGTCTGCTTCGGGAAAGGGAGTAAAGCCGCCGCTTCCGGAGATGGGCAGGTCGACTTCGAAGGAAATCGGTTCCGGGACATCGACAATGACGGCGGTGTTCGGAACTTCTTCTCCGACCATTTCTGAAAGTTTTTGAGTAAGCTCTTCTTCGAGTTCCCGGCGGTTTTCTAAATTTGTAAGCCGAATATGATCCGGGTTCGATTCCCTAAAAGCGGCCTCTGCCGCTACCTTATAAAGGTTCCGGTTGGTTACCCCCTCGACGAGAGCTGAAATGCTTTTATCGAGTCCCGTAAACAGCGCGGCGAATTGATTGTCATCAATTCCGTAGAGATTTTCTTTGCGGACCGATCTGTTTTCTAACGCAAGCTGGACCGCCTTTTTAATCATTGCCGTGGCAATCCGTACGGTTTTATGCCAGTAGACCGTCTTGTACATTAAGTACTTTGAAAACAGCACGTTTTCTACTGCGTTGATGCCTTGTTCTACGATGGCGACCCCTGCCGCGTCGTGGGGTACAATTTTACTTACCACATAGTCGATGTCCTGCATGCCGTAGGGGACTCCGCAGAAAAAGGCGTCCCGGTTGAGATAATCGAGCTTGTCCGGATCGAGGACACCGGAGAGTATGTTTCTGAAAAATGGAATTTCCTTGGAATCCCGAATCGGCAAAGTCGTATCTACGATCGCTGCAACTTGAAACGGATCGATACCGACAAGCTTTTCTATAATCGTTTTCATCGGTGTGTCAAGAATAAATTCACCGGTAAGCGCTTCATGCTTTTTAAGCGGCAGTTCTTTGAGAGAATGGGCGTAGGGGAAATGACCTACATCGTGAAACAGAGAGGCGAGAAGAAACGATTTAACTCCGGAAACGCTTAAGGCGGTGCAGCTATGGGAAGTAATGAGTTTCCGGATCATGAGTTTGGCGATATGAAACACGCCGAAACTGTGGGCAAGCCTGGTGTGGGTGGCCCCGGGATAGACGTGAAAAGCGGGGCCGAGTTGTTTTATTCTTCCAAGTTTCTGGAACTCCGGTTCTCCGGTAATTCGTTTCAATTCTTCCGACAGCAGGATGTTGTGCCATAATGTATCCCGCACCGGTTCGGTATAGTCCCGGTCTAAGTGATTTAAGATTGGTTCCCGCCAGCTCAATATTCTTCCGCCTATTCCTGTTGCTTTCCTTACACTGGAATTGTACAATAATAGCAGGAATAAGGAAACAGGAGATGGGGAGAGCGGCAGTATACTCAGCATGGTTCGGACTGGTTTTAATATTCATACTCCTTTTTACCGGGTGTGTTAAGGAAGAGGAGCCTGATAAGATGGCTGAGAAAACCGAAACGGACGGAGATTCCCGGGAGGATAAAATTACCGAAACAACAAAATCTCAGACCGAGCGCCCGGAACGTTCGCTTAAGATCGAGATGAAAGATGAAGAGACCGCGGGAGAGAGCACGGAAAAGGCGGAAGCGGATGAAAAATTGCCTGTGCTGGGGAAAGAGTTCCTTTTGGTCAATCGAGGGGAAGCCTCCATTGTGCCGGAGGACACGGTTATAGGTAAATTACAGCCTTCTTTTACAGATGAGGCTGAAACAATCAACGTGTACGAGGCTGTCGATACATTCCTTTCCTCTCTTTCCGCGGGAAAGATTGCGGAACGGACAATTGCACCGGAATGGCGCCCGATAATCTATCGATCGTTGTCGTTTCATATAGAGAGGGGCGCGACCCCGGACACTTACCGGATAGGAAAAGCGCGTATCAGCGGCGGGAGGGGAAGCGCCAACATCAGGCTGATTACCGATACCGGAAGGACGAGCGGAGAAGTTCTGCTGGAACCGAGTGACGGCCGCTGGCTGATTACCGAGATCCAATTCGATCTGCAGGAGCTTACAGAGCCGTATGAAAAGCCTGAAGCTTATGAGCCCGGGGTTTACCGATGGCTCAATCAATATTAAACCCGTGAAAAAGGAGTTTCTATGGGAGTAAGCGTCGGGAGAATCGAAAAAGAGTTCATCTTGAGCAGTGTACAGGACAAGCAGATTTCCGTGCGAATACACGCGCTTAAAATCGAAGTTGACGGGCAGATCAAAAACTTCGATACAACCAAAATCGATTTTTATAACACCGAAGGTAAATGGGATGGGTTTCACGAAAAGGATAAAATACGGGTGTTTTTTTCCTATTACGGTCACACCATGACCTTCGAAACGGAAGTCTTGTCCGTGGAAAAGGATATCCTCAGAACTAAATATCCGAATAATTTGGTCAAAAACCTCGAGAGAAAATATGAACGGGTCCCGCCGCCGAAGAACGTTCAGGCAAGTTTTGTCATGAAAGGAAAAAAGTTTGTTCTCGATTTTCCAAAATCGGAAGAGTATAATCCGGCCCATAAACCGGAGGCCGACGGCGATTTATTGAATGAGAGTATACAGTCGCTCATTTCAGGGTTCCGGGAAAAGGTCCGTATGATAGCCTCTAAGAACTCAATTAAGATGTTTCGTGAAAAGAAACCGGAAACTTTAGAGGAGAAACTTATCTCTGTGTCCGGAAAAATGTTCTACATTCCGAACACGGAAGCATATCAATTCGATATCGATACATTAGGAGATACGAAGCTTATCAACAGGAAGATCCTGCGTGACGTGCTGATCGAGGAGGGCACATCTGAAAAAAATGCCGATCTCAAGATTGAAAGCCTCCTCGTCGAAAAGCAGGAACAAGGGATACGTTCCGAGATTTATTGCCCGATTCTTTACCGGGAATATGTAGCCGGGTATATTTATGTGGGCAATACAATGGAAAAAAGAAGGCCTTTAACCGAGGACCTCCTTGAATATGTAGATCAATTCTCGAAAATTTTGGCATATTCTCTCAAAATGCACGGCTATTTTAAAGGCACCAAGCCGGTCCCCACAGAATATTCAGCCCAAATTGTAGACATAAGCGCTTCAGGACTTCTCTTCGTACATCCGTCACAGGAATTGGCCGATAATTTACTGCTCTATACCGATTTCGACCTTATTCTTCAATTTTCCAACCGAAAAATGACGGTCCCGTCCCGAATAATGCGCCGTTTTGAAGAAGCGGATACATTTTATTACGGGGTCTTGTTCTTGGAAATGCAGCCGGAAGATTTTCGGTATTTGTTCGATTTCATTTACGGCCGCGATTACAGGCCGGAAGACGAGGATACATGGGAAGGGGGCGCGAGCCCTCCGGCAATCAATCTTTTCGGCGATGTGGAGCAGCAGTAGCAGCAGCAGCAGTAATAGTTAGTCATTTTTCATGTCTTCGAAATATTTAAGAAGCTTTTTATAATTTTCCTTCGAATTTTCGTCCTGCACACTGACGAGTTGGGTCCCGAGGGTCCAATAGATTTCCTGTTTTTTTATCCAGCGGATTTCTACCGTTCCATGGACAGGGGAGAAACCGACTTCCTCTTCCGGAATGATCACCACTTTCTTTTTCGTTCCTGTCTCCCAATCGACTCCGTTCAGTAAATCGAATCTGCATCCCTTAGAGCTTATATCGCGGACGTAGCCGGGCAGGTTTTCTTCTTTGAATATTACTTTTGCATAACACTTTTCCCGTGTTGTTCGCTGTTGTGTATTCATCCCTTGTTATCCCCCAGTGTCAGTTCGATGCAGGTGCCGCGTACATTTCCGCTGTCCCATTTCGCCGGCTGCTCTTGTTCGTCGATAAAAAACAGGTTGAAGGACGAAAAGGTCTTCCTTACAACGTACAGACCAATGCCGAACCGTATATACCCATGGTGTTCGCGATATTCCTGAAACGATTCATTGTTTGTATTGATGGTGTCCACATTTTCATACAAGTCATACGGAAGCTTCGAAATATCAAAGCCTCCTCCCCAATCCTGCACCTTGATATGCAAAGAGTTGTCACGGACTGAGAATTCGGTGAGAATATCCTTCCGTATTTCCTTCTCTTTATGTGCCCGGAGAGAATTATTCAATAGCTCGAGTACGGCGTACATTACCTGTTCTCCGGACATGGAATCGAAGGAAAAGTCGATGGAATTGAGCACTTTAAGAATATCGCTGAAATCGGCTTTCGGACGGATGTGCAGCCGGACGGTGCGGTAATTCTTCTCCCTGAACGTAATATGTTCAATCATAGTAAAACTATACCTTAATTGGGGCGGGCCGTTAATAGGCCTTTGCCTGCACCTTATTCGGCGTTATTGACGTGGCCGTATGCGTCACACTCGTATGAACGTACTTTCAGCGGGCAGTTATGGGTCATTTCTCCTAATATTGACATAAAAGGGGGCTGCTGGTATAGTGCTTTTTACTAATTCGGCGGTGTAGCTCAGTTGGTAGAGCAAACGGCTCATATCCGTTAGGTCAGGGGTTCAAGTCCCTTCGCCGCTAAACCGGAAACTCTATTTAATAATATTTTTCTAAATAATATAATAAATTTCAATACAAGTAAAATCCATCCATTGTACTATGTGCTCGGATCATGGGATAACTTGACGTTAAAACCATAAAGAGAGTAGATTACAAATGAATATTATAAACTTGCCGGATCGAGAAGAACGAATACGAGTAAAGCAAAGGTTTGAGATGCCGAATTTTGATACACGAGAGGCGTGCCGCATTGTAGATATGGTTTATCACACCACAGACGTCAATTGCGTATTAGTGAATAACGAAGGCGAGCTGCTTTATTCCTGCCGTGAGGAGTCGGCTCCCTGCGGATTTTGTCATGCCCTGGAAAACCTTATCGGTGAATCGCTCAACTGCCAAAATGTACATCGGTACGGTATTTATCAAGCGGAACGGTTCGGCGGAAGGTACGTGTTTTTCTGCCCCCTCGGACTGGTCCATATGGTATCGCCTTTGGTAATTAATTCTTCCCTCGAAGCGGCCTTTCTCGCCGGTCCTGTCTTTTTAAACGATCGGAAAGATTTCCTCGCGGAAGTAAAATCTAAATATGCTATTCCGGACGAGAAAATGGAGAGACTGCGGGAAAAAATAAATCAAATTCCCCGGATCAACCACGGAAAACTTTCCAACTTAACGGAATTGCTTTACTTTTTAAGCAGCCACTTTTCCGAAGATGAGGCAAAAAAACTTGATTCCCAAAAAGAAGAAGCTGAAAAAATAAACGAGTATATTGCGGACCATCTTCCCTATCTGAAAAGTATGGGCGGGGATACCTATGCAACCCAATACCCGATCGAGAAAGAGCGAGAACTGCTGCAGCTGATTTCAGTCGGCGATAAAACCGGAGCTAAGCGGATTCTCAACGAAATCCTGGGACATGTATTTTTTTCTTCCGCCAACGATTTTAATATGGTTAAAGCAAGGGTCCTTGAACTGGTCATTCTCCTTTCCCGGGCCGCGTTACAGGGCGGAGCCTCGATCGAAGAGATTTTCGGGCTTAATTATAAATACCTAAACGATATCGATAGCTTCCGGAGCATCGAGCAGCTGGCAACGTGGCTTGCAAAAATTATGGGTCGTTTCACCGACTGTGTTTTTGATTTAAAAGACGTTAAGCATGTCGATGTAATCTATAAGGCCCTCGACTTTATTAAGAAGAATTATATGAATAAAATTTCCCTTACCGATGTTGCACAGGTTTCCAATATCAGCCCGTCGTATTTCAGCAAAATATTTAAAGAGGAGATGGGCATGAATTTCAACAATTACCTGAATGAACTTCGGGTAAATATGAGTAAAAGGCTGCTCTTAGACGATTCTATACCCCTCGTTGATGTCGCTTTTATGACCGGTTTTGAAGACCAGAGTTATTTTTCCAAGGTTTTCAAAAAAGTTACCGGTTCGAGTCCGGGGAAGTATCGAGAATCGATGGGCAGATTCTTATCGGAAAAAACCGGATAGAAAACTATTCGGAAAATTATATGGAGGGTATTTAATGAGTATCTTAAATGACATTTCTGAACAACTTCAAAGAGGAAAAGCCAACGAAGTAAAAGAATTGGTACAAAAAGCGATTGACGACGGCATGGAGGGTAGGAAAGTCCTGAATGAAGGGCTTATGTCCGGTATGGGAATTATCGGAGAAAAGTTTAAAAAGAACGAGGTATATGTTCCCGAAGTTTTGATCGCCGCGCGTGCAATGAACGCCGGAATCGAGATCCTGAAGCCCTTTCTTCAGGATGATGCAGACGATACAAAAGGCCGGGTCGTATTAGGGACCGTGAAGGGTGACTTGCACGATATCGGAAAAAACCTGGTTAAGATCATGATGGAAGGAAAGGGCATGGAAGTAGTCGACCTCGGTATCGACTGTCCTGCTGAAAAGTTCGTCGAAACGGCGAAAGAGAAAAAAGCAAACATTATTGCCTGCTCAGCTCTTCTTACCACCACAATGACCGAAATGGAAAATGTCGTAAAAGCGGTAGAAGAGGCCGGGATGGGGGACAATATCACGGTCATGATCGGCGGCGCGCCGGTGACTCAGAATTACTGCGAAAGCATCGGTGCGGATCTTTACGCGCCGGATGCGGCTTCGGCTGCGGATGCTGCAATTGAATCCTGCGAAAAATAGGCGGTTTCATTAAATAAAAGAACGCGGCTGTCCTGCTTAAAAGAGCGGGGCGGCTTTTTTATTTAGTACGTTCCCGCCGGCGGTATTGTTCAAACCTGAGGGAGCTGTTATAGTTTGTTCCGCGTATGGTAGGATTTCTGATAAAAAAAGCGTTCTTCGACCTCTGGGACAATATGCTCAGGGTGGCCCTTGTCAATTTAGGGTTTGTAGTAATTCTCGCAATCGGTTTTTGGGCGCCTTTCTTTTTAAAGTTTCACCCTGTTACATTTTTCGGAAGCATCTTTTTCATACTGTCCGGGTTTCATATGTATGTCGGCGCGGCATCCAAGTTTGCCCATGAGATAGTTGATTACAAATCTCCCGGTTTCAGGGAGTTTTTTTCTTATTTTCGTGATGTCTGGAAAGCCGGACTGGTCCTTGCGGTTATTACTACGGCCCAAATAGTGCTTATTTTTGTCGGGTTCCCATTTTATATGTCCATGGGCGGTTTTTTAGGAACTGCCGCTTTATCTATTATTTTCTGGGCTTCCGTCGCATGGCAGCTGGCTTCTCAATACTACTTTGCAATACACATCCGACTTGGGGACGGAATCGGAAAGACTCTTAAAAAATGTTTCATCGTTATGCTGGATAATACTCTTTTTACAATCTTCCTGGGAATCACCACTGTGTTGACCTTTGCCGTTTCCGCAGTCACTGCTTTCTTGATCCCCGGCTTTGCCGGAATCATTATTCTGCACCAGGCGGCTTTCAAACTGCGGCTTTATAAGTATGACTACCTCGAAGAGCATCCCGAGCTTTCGAACAAGAAAAACATTCCATGGGACCGATTGCTGGAAGAGGACAGGGAGCGGGTCGGCTCGCGCACTCTAAGAGGAATGATTTTCCCCTGGAAGGATTGACTCACGTTCTTTTCGCGGAAAGAGATGTCCTTGGACCATATGCCGGCTGAAGATGACCGGCGCCTCTATAGAGAAAATATCTCTCTCTTGGAAGAGCAGGTTATAAACCGCTTTCCGGATGCCTATGAACGGCCTGATATTTTGCGGGCAATCAGAACAGTTCCGCGGCATCTCTTTGTGCACCCGGACTACCGATATCTCGCATACACGGACAACGCATTCCCCACGAAACATGGACTGACCACTTCCGCGCCTTCGGTCATAGCCGAGTTTATCCGGCAGAGCGGGGCGGTGCGGGGAGCCCGGGTCCTTGAAATCGGTACCGGCACCGGGTACGAGGCGGCCCTGCTTTCGGAGATGGGGGCGCATGTGGTAAGCGTGGAGGCGGACAGGGCGGTGGCCCGGGAGTCGGAACGGGTCCTCGGCCTGCTGGGGTACGTGGAGGGCGGCAGGATCGAGCTCCGCACCGGCAACGGAAGAAGCGGAGCGCCCGATAGAGCGCCCTTTCATGCGGTTATCGTAGCCGCGGCGGCGCGGAAAACAGAAGAGTTAACGCAGCTTCTCCGTCAGCTCAGGGACGGAGGACGGCTCGTAGCTCCCATTGGGCCGCGGGAGGGACAGATGCTCCACATATTCGAGCGGCGGGGCGGCCGCGTCTCCGATTCGGTGCTCGAAAAAGTGAGCTTCAGTTTTGTACCGCTGGTGTAAAAACCTTCCTTGACAACCTCTCCAGGTCGTCCTAAGATAATATTAATAATATTTCATAAAGGAGGATTCTTCAAATGAAGAATGGAGTACTGAAAAAGTTATTTTTCATTGGATTACTGCTGACTCTTGCATTAGGAGTAGTTTTCATAGGATGTGACAGGGAGGCAGAAGAGGAAGCAGCGGCAAAAGCGGAGGAAAAGGAAGAAGCGGCAGAAGAGAAAGCCGCACGGGAGGACAAAGAGACCCTCGTCTACGCGACGACGGACAAAGTTTCCGATATGGACCCGGCAAACGCGTACGATTTCCACACCTGGGAACTGTTTCGCAACATCGGACGCGGTTTGTTGTCATACAAACCCGGCACAACACAGATCGTTCCGGGCCTTGCGACTGAATATTCGGTCAACGACGCAGGCGATGTATACACGTTTACCCTGCGGGAAGGGGTCAATTTCAGCGACGGCACGCCCTTTAACGCGGAAGCCGTAAAATGGTCGATCGACCGGGTAATAAATATTGCAGGCGACCCTTCGTGGCTTGTCAGTGATTTTGTCGATTCCGTCGATGTGGTTGACGAGTACACGGTACGTTTCAACCTGCAGGGTCCCGTCGGGTTTTTCCCGGACCTCGTCGCAACGGTTCCCTATTTCCCTATGAACCCGAATGCTTATCCGGAAGATGAATGGATTAACGATCCTTCGGAGCTCGAGGGAGGAGTACTTGGAGGTCTCGGTCCGTATAAGCTTGTATCCTTCAAGCGGGACGAAGAAGTGGTATTGGAAAAAAACGACGAATATTACGGTAACGAGCCCAGTCTCGAGAGAATCGTCATCCGCTACTATGCGGATGCAACCACGATGCGGCTTGCCCTCGAACGAGGAGAAGTGGACCTTGTGTATAAAGACCTTAACCCCTCGGACAAAGAAGATCTCCTCGGCATGGACGAGTATGCAAGCTACGAAATTCCGAGTTCCTACATCAGGTATCTCTGTTTCGAGACTTCTGAAAGCGTATTCCAGGACCGAAGAACGCGGCAGGCGATCGGCGCACTTATCGACCGGCAGGACCTGATCGACAAGGTTTTCCTCGGACAGATGGAGCCCCTCTACTCGATGGTTCCGAAAGGGATGAAATGGCACACCGACGCTTTCAAGGACGCACTCGGCGACGGGAATGTGGACTTGGCTAACGAGCTGCTGAGTGAAGCCGGCTACTCAGCGGACGATCCCTTCTCTTTCGAACTCTGGTACACACCCACCCATTACGGTGATACGGAAGTCGATGTAGCGGAAGTGCTCAGAGTGCAGTTCGAGAAAAGCGACCTTGTGGATGTGACCATCAAATCCGCCGAATGGTCGACCTATATTGACAACTGGGACACGAAAACGATGCCCAGCTTTCTCTTGGGATGGTACCCGGACTATATGGACCCGGACAATTACACTGCCGCGTTTGCAGGCACAGCCGGATCTAAAGGAATGGGAATCTATTTCTCCGATCCGGAATGGGACGCCCTGTTCAAGAAAGAGCAGCAGACACCGGACCAGGACGTTCGTGCGGATGTTTTTGAACAAATACAGGAAATGTGGACTGAAGAATGCCCTACTGTTCCCATTTTTCAAGGGAAACTTTACATATTTGCGCAGCCTGACGTAAAGGGCGTTGTTGTCGGTACCGACATGGTGCTTTGGTACGATACGCTTTACTTTGAATAAAGCGGTTTCCGAAATATAAAAAATAAAACACCCGGGGGCTTGATTTTGTATCAAGCCTTCGGCATACTTTCCATCCACGCCTATGAAACGGTTACTGAAATATGCCATACTGCGGGTCCTGCTTACCATCCCGATGCTTTTCATCCTCCTCTCCCTGGTGTTTGTCGTTCTCCGGGTGATGCCGGGGGACCCGGTCAAGGCCGTTTTAGGAGCTCACGCTCCTCCCCATGTTATTGAGGAGAAACGGGTTGAGCTCGGTTTGGATAAACCGCTCATCGTCCAATATTTTCAATATTTAGGGCAGCTTGCCAGGTTTGACTTAGGCGAATCCATGATTTTAAAACAGAGGGTAATTACCCCGATCAAGGAGAAGCTTCCCGCGACCTTAGAGCTTACCGTCGTGGGGATGCTGTTCACGTTCCTCATAGGGGTGCCCCTCGGTTCCTTTGCGGCAAGCAAGCGGAGGTCGCCGAGGGACTTAGGGATCCGGGTATACGGTAATATTGTGTACTGCATTCCCGTTTACTGGATGGGGCTGATGCTCCAGCTGGTGTTCGGGATTTGGCTCGGATGGCTGCCGATTGCGGGCCGGACCGGTCCGAGGGTGTTTGCATCGACCTTCGAACGGACCGGATTCTACCTCATTGATACACTTCTGATCGGAAATTTTCAGGCCTTTAAAGATGTATTCATGCACCTGCTTTTGCCGGCGATTACCCTAGGGGTTGTACTTTCAGGTGTTTTCGTGCGGCTCACGAGAGCGAATATGATCGATGTGCTTAAAAGCGACTATGTGCTGGCCGCGAGGGCGCGGGGTATCCCCCAGCGGAGGGTCGTGTATAAACACGCCCTGAAAAATGCATTTATTCCGATCCTCACGATGCTCGGGCTCCAGTTCGCCCTGCTTCTTGCAAATGCCGTTCTGACGGAAACCACCTTTTCCTGGCCCGGGGTGGCCCGGCTTCTGTTGGAAAGGATTTATCTGCGGGACTATCCGACGGTGCAGGGGGTCATTGTGATTTTTGCCCTGATTGTGAGTTTGATTTCGCTGATTGTCGATATTGTCTACTCGCTCATCGACCCGAGGGTGAAGTATTGAGGAGAAAGGATTAATGACGGATGATGCCAATGTGAAAAAACGGGCCCGTTTTTCCCCGGCGAACGCTCTCGGGAAACCCTTCCGCGTCCTGATGACCGCCCGAAAAAAGTATGGCATGGAATGGTGGCTCATGATGATCGGCTCGATCATCATCCTTTTTATTATTTATACCGCATTTTTCCCGGGCACAATCGCACCCTACGGACCGCAGGACCAGGAGGCAGGGCCGCAGCTCTCCGCACCCAGCAAAGCCCATCCCATGGGTACGGACAATTTGAGCAGGGACATATTTTCCCGGATGATTCACGGCTCGAGGACGATTTTAGGCGTTGCATTCGCCGCGGCAATTATTTCTTCTATCGTCGGCGTCACCCTGGGTCTTTTTTCAGGGTTTATCGGGGGCGCCCTCGACCGGATTCTTTCCTTAGTCATGGACTCGATCTATTCATTTCCGGGGCTCATTTTAGCAATTGCCTTCGCTGCCATGCTCGGGCCGGGGGTGATCAACATCACCTTCGCGGTCGCGGTCATCTACATCCCGACCTACTTCCGGCTCGTACGCGGGCAGACCTTGAGCATCAAGGAGGAGGTTTATGTCGAGGCGGCCCGGGCGATCGGCGCAAAGCGCTGGACGATTATTATCAAGTATGTTTTTCCTAATGTTATCGCTACGGTGGTGGTGATTTTCTCCCTTAATATTGCCGACGCGATCATGACCGAAGCGGCCCTCTCCTACATCGGCTTAGGACTGCCTGCCGGGATTCCGGACTGGGGAATGGACTTGTCTATGGGAAAGAAGTTTCTCCCTTCCGGCACCTGGTGGATGGTTACCTTTCCGGGCCTCATGATTATGCTTTTAGCCCTTGGTTTTACGTTCCTTGGAGAGGCTCTCGCGGAAATCCTCAACCCGAGGCTCCTGGAGAAGTAGATGGAGGAAAAAATCCTAAGAATAGAAAACCTCTCCATCGACTATCCCATAAACATCGGAACGGTAAAGGCGGTGCGCAACGTCTCCCTCGAGCTCGAGAAGGGCGAAGCATTAGGGCTGGTCGGTGAATCGGGGTGCGGTA
>CAYWIK010000032.1:0-22129 GCA_964458315.1 uncultured Spirochaetales bacterium
TCACTGGTTTGATTCTAGGTTGGTTAATCAGATGGCTTTATGCCAGATTTCAACTTTCGTCATCGGAGCAGAAAGCAGAACGAATAAAACAGGATGCTGTCAAGGAGGCTGAGGCTAAGAAGCGGGAAGTCTTGCTTGAAGCGAAAGACACACTTCTTGAAGAACGAAACCAGCAAGAGAAGGAATTTCGTGAAAGAAGAAATGAATTACAGAAATTTGAAGGAAGATTATTACAGAAAGAGGAAAACCTAGACAGAAAGATGACCGCCCTGGAAAAACAGGGTCAATTACTATCAGACCGTGAGGGGAAGATACTAGAAAAAGAAAAGTTTTTGATAAGTGAAGAGGACCGGTGGAAAAGCGAGCTCGAAAAAATAGCCGGAATTACCACCGAAGAAGCGAAGGACCTGATAAAAAAATCCATGGAAGAGGAAGCGAAACATGAAGCTCAGGTTCTTATTAACAAAATAGAGGAGGAAGCACGGAGCAGCGCCGAAAAGAAGGCGCGCGACATTCTTGTTACGTCAATTCAACGGATAGCTACTGATATAAGTTCTGAGGTGACGATCACGACGGTAAGCCTTCCCAGTGATGAGATGAAGGGAAGGATTATAGGCAGAGAAGGACGAAATATTCGTACCCTCGAAACGCTGACCGGTGTCGATATCATCATTGATGATACTCCGGAAGCAGTGGTTATTTCTTGTTTTGATCCTATACGAAAGGAGATCGCCCGCGCGACCCTCGAACGTCTAATCGCAGACGGTCGGATTCATCCCGCCCGGATCGAGGAGGTGACCGCAAAGGTCACAAAAGAGATAAACCAGAAGATACTTGAAGAAGGAGAAAGGATCACCTTCGATTTAGGTATCCATAACATGACCCAGGAGGGGATTAGGGCCTTAGGAAGGCTGTTCTTTCGGACAAGTTACGGGCAAAATGTTCTTGCCCATTCGAGGGAAGTAGCGATCCTCGCGGGGATGATCGCCGCGGAGATCGGCGCGGACCGGGAAATCACGAAAAGAGCCGCTTTGCTTCATGATATAGGTAAAGGCGTAGAGACCGACGGAGACGGGAACCACGCGGAAGTGGGGGCGGAGATGGCCCGAAAAATCGGCGAGAACAACCGGATAATCAATGCCATAGCGTCGCACCATAATGACGTGGAACCGTCCGGCGTGGAGTCGGTAATTGTACAGATAGCGGACGCTATTTCGGCATCGAGGCCCGGTGCGCGAAGGGAAACGCTGGACAACTATATTAAGCGGCTCGAGAACCTCGAAAATATTGCCGGGACTTTCAACGGTGTCGATAAAGCATACGCGATCCAGGCAGGCCGCGAGTTGAGGATCATGGTCAATAACGAATCAATCGGGGACGACCAGGCCAAGGAACTGGCGAAAGATATCGCAAAGAAGATAGAAATCGAACTACGATATCCCGGCAGAATCAAAGTTACCATTATCCGTGAAACCAGGGTAATAGAGTACGCTAAATAGCAGGCAGCAGGAGTAATCGTGTCGGTTTCAATAAATGTCCTGTTTCTCGGCGATATTGTCGGTCGTTCGGGAAGCAGGGCTGTCTTTGTCCGCCTTCAAACAATACGGAAAAAATATAATATCGACTTTGCCGTTGCAAATTGTGAGAATGCCGCGGACGGTTTCGGAATAACTCCGGAAATAGCGAATCAATTTTACTCTTCCGGCCTCGACGTTTTAACGTCGGGAAACCATATTTGGCAGAAGCGGGAAATAATGGGTATGCTGGAAACGGATCCGCGGCTGCTTCGTCCCGCCAACTATCCCTCTTCAGTTCAGGGAAAAGGGTTTCATCTTTTCGATGTGAAAAAAAGCAAAATCTGCGTCATTAATTTGCAGGGAAGGATCCGTCTTTCTAACATAAACTGTCCTTTCAGACAGGCGATGGAAATCGTTCGTAAAGTGAAAAATGAAGCAAACTGCATCATTGTGGATTTCCATGCGGAAGCGCCGGATGAAAAGGAGGCATTGGCGATGTATCTAGACGGAAAGGTTTCCCTGGTCGTCGGCACTCACACCCATGTACAGACGGCGGACGAGCGTATTCTCGAGGGAGGGACGGGGTATATTACCGATATTGGGATGACCGGTCCTGAAGAAAGTGTAATCGGATTTAAACCGGCTATAGCTATACAGAGAAATCTCACCCAAATGCCTTTGAAGATGGAAGTTTCCGACACATCGGCAACCATGCAGGGAGTAATCGTCGAGGTTGATTGTTCAACCGGGAAAACGGTCCGTATAGAAAGGTTCCGGGAGAACTCAGAGGTGTAAAGCCCTTTCCGTCATGCCGAAGCAAAGGATACCTTTTTTAAAACTACTGCAAAAACGGTTTCCGGAAACTGAAAAAAAACAGCACTATGCGCTTATTCTTTCCGGGGCATATCAGATCGACGGTGAAGTGGTCCGGGACCCGAAGGCCCCGGTTGCAGGGGATGCGCGGATAACCCGTAAAAGCAGAAAATATGTGTCCCGGGGGGGAGAAAAACTCGAACATGTTCTTATACATTGGAATATCAATGTGTCCGGCAAGGTTTTTATCGATGCCGGAGCTTCAACCGGTGGTTTTACCGACTGCCTGCTCCAATTCGGCGCCGAGGCCGTCCACGCGGTCGATGTAGGTTATAATCAGCTTGACTATTCCCTGCGGCGCAACCCCGCGGTGTATGTTCATGAACGAACAAACATCATGGACCTCGGACCTCCGGTGCCTGAGCCTGCGGCGGCGGTTGCCGATCTTTCTTTCCGCTCCGTGATCGGCGCGGCCCGTCATCTTCTGTGCCTCACAAAAGAAGAGTGGGGGATCATCCTTATAAAACCTCAGTTCGAATATACGCGGGTGGACAGCGGCTTTTCCGGCGTATTGAAAAGCCGGGAAATCGTGGAGCGTGTAGTAAAGAATGTTTTAGGAGAACTCGAAAAGAAACGGGTCTATACTCACAGCATCTGCATGAGTCCGATACCCGGCAGAAAGGGAAATCGGGAATTCCTCACCCTTGTCAATTTGAATAAGGGCCCTTCCCCGGCCGTGGTGTTTAAACAGCTCGAAATCGCATTGTCCGATTGAAAACGAAAAACTAGTGGAAAGAACTGCGGGAAAGGGGCTTCCCGATGAATACACCTTCAGGTCCGAGATATTCGTAACTTTTCCCTTCGATGAGTATTTGGACCGAATCGACGGTAGGAAACTCCGTGGCTGTATATACGATCTGTTTTAACTGGGCAACATAGCCTTCGAGGCCTAAGGAATTGAACCGGAACGCTTCGTTAAAGTTGATATAAGCCACTTTATTCTCAACCCGCACCCATAAGATTTCCGTCTCTTCCGGGATCAGGGTGAGAAATTCCCTGTTCAATTCGGATGGAAGAAGCCCGTTTAGAAGTTCCCGCATTGTTTGTGTAAGCGGACTGTCCCGGAACTTTATCGGTCTGGTCACCGCCTGAAGTGAAATGACCCCGTTCTCATCAACTGCAATAAAATAGAGCTTTCCGTTTCGAATTTTCCATTTTTCTTCCCGCGGTGCCGGTTCCTCGTCCGCGCTTTCCCTTGATTCGGGCTCTTCAGCCTGTTCGGAAGCTGTTTTATCTTCCTCTGCGGGCTGGATTTCGATCACCAGGTCCTCTTCCGAACTAGTTTCATCTGCAGAATCCTCTTCTCGTACTACTTCCGGTTCTTTTTCCTCTTTTTCTCTGGATAGAAGTTCGGTAAAACCTGTATTTTCCAATACAGTTTTAATCCGCTCGCGGTTGAAAAGGAATACAACTACAATCAGGAGGATGAGTGCCAGCCAGAATAAACAGCCGATGGGAGAACGTTTTTTTTTCATTTCATTATTGTTTATCGGCAGGATGGTCGGGTGAACTAACGGTTATCATAAGGTTATTTCAGCACTATTGCCATATTGTCGGATATCTTGTATATTGCTTTAATTGGTCTAAATGTCATTCCATTAGGCCGAAAATTTTAAGGAGAGGATCATGCTGGAATTAAAAAAAGGGAAAGATATACTTGAGCAGGTCGGATCGGTAAAAACCGTGAAAGAAGCTCAAAAAATATTTGATGCTTGTTTAGACGATGAAAATAAGAGGAAATTGAGCAACGTTAAAAACGAAGAAGCGTTAATCAAGATTGCGAATGCCGTCAACATGTGCAAACCCGACCGTGTGTTTATCGATACCGGAAGCGAGGAAGATGTCGAATGGATCCGCGGGTATTCGCTGGAAAAAGGGGAAGAAGAAAAACTTGCAAAGGAAAAACACACGGTCCATTTCGACCTGCCCGAAGACCAAGCCCGCCTGGTGGACCAAACCTACTATATCATCAATGAAGATGAATCCGTAAGCGCTCTTGCATTATCGCTTAAAAGGGACGAGGCGCTGGAATATGTACAAAACAATATGACCGGCATTATGAAGGGACTGACCATGATAATCGGTTTTTTCAGCCGGGGCCCGGTGGGCGCCCGGGCAGCCATCCCCGCCATCGAAATATCCTCTTCCGGTTACGTTCTTCATTCTGCCGAGTTGTTATATCGAAACTGCTACGCGGATTTCGACCGTGAGATAGAACGCAAGGGGATTTTCTTTACGAATATTCATTCTGAAGGGCCAAACCGCTGTGAGGATGTGCCGAATGCGCGGATTCTTATGGACCGGAGCTGGTTTACGACCTACTCGACATTCTGCACCTACGCGGGAAACACCCTGCTCTTAAAGAAAGGGAACCACCGTTTTGCGGTAGATTATTCCACCTATTACAAAAAGGAAGAGGAGCTGTCGGAACACATGTTTATTACCGGTATGACGGGACCGGGCGGCAGGAAAACTTTTTTCGCCGGCGCCGCTCCGTCGGGGTGCGGGAAAACAACCACCGCAATGGTGGGCACCGATTTTATCGGCGACGACCTCGCTCAGATCTGGATCGATGAAAAAGGTATCATGCGGGCCGTCAATCCGGAGAAGGGAATATTCGGCATTCTTCAGGATGTGAACCGGGAAGGGGACCCGTATCTTATGGAATGTCTCCGGGGCGACGGCACGGAGGTAATCTGGACCAATGTTTTAATCGATGAAAAGGGGGTCCCTCACTGGGAAGGAAACGGAGAGGAACATCCGAAAAAGGGACGAAATTTTCAAGGAGAATGGTGGGAGGGAAAAACCGATGAAAAGGGGAATCCAATCCCGATTTCACATAAAAACGCCCGCTGCACGCTCCGCTGTTCAGCGATTAAAAACCATAACATCGAAATCGCCGAAGACCCGGCAGGCGCACCGGTAAAAGTCATTACCTATTCGGGGCGTGACTCCGATACGATGCCGCCGATCTGGGTCGCAAAGAGCGCCGATGAAGGCGTCTCCATCGGCGCCTCTATCGTATCCAAAGCAACGGCAACGGAGGTGGGCGCAACCGGCGTCCGGAGACAGCCGTGGGCGAACGCTCCTTTTATACCCGGTGCATTGGCCGATTATATGGAAGCCCAGTTCGTCTTTTTTAATTCGGATAAATTTGCTGAAAAGGGAAGGCCGATCATTTCCGGACTAAATTATTTTCTTACCCGCGAGGACCGAGGCGGGAACGGAAAAGGACTGTTAGGAGAAAAACAGGATGTACGGGTATGGCTGAGCTGGCTTGAACTTTTTGCTCACGGAGATGTGGAAGCGTTAGAAACCCCGATCGGTTTTATACCGAAATATGAAGATTTGAAAAGACTTTTTACGGAGAAAATCGATAAAGAATATCCGAAGGAACTCTATAACATGCAGTTTTCCCTCTATATCGAGAATATCGTCGGGAGAATAGATCTGCAGACCGAAGAATACGCAAAGGAAGAGGACCTGCCGAAAAAACTTTTTGAGGTCTATGAACGGCAAAAAGCGGAACTGCTGGAACTCAAAAAACAGTACGGAGCAATTATCAAACCGGACCTGCTTCAATAACAGTTTTTTGACCAAAAGCAAATTTTCTGATAAGCTTTCCGCATGAAAACAATTAGAGGCATTTCTGCTTCTCCCGGGATAGCTCTCGGTAAGGCTTTTTTGTATCTAGAGGATACATTTAAAATTCCTAAATATGATATCGAGGACCATGAAATCGAGGACGAATACGGCCGTTTCGTCGAGGCGGCGGAGAAAGCGAGCTCTGAAATAAACGATATTAAAAAAAAGACTGAAAAAAACATAAAAGAGAACGACAGTAAATTCCTCGACTCTCATCTCTTGATGCTCAATGACCCGGAGTTTACAAAACGGATAGAAAACGACCTCAAGGCGCATAAAAAAAATGTAGAATGGATTTTATACCAAGCAATGGAAGAGTTCGTGAAACAACTCCAGTCTGCCGAAGACGCCTATTTGCGGGAGCGGGTCATCGACATTCACGATGTTGCCAAGCGGGTGCTGAATCATCTTATGTACCGGGAGCGAATTTCTCTTTCGGATATTGCGCAGGAGGTGGTCCTTGTGGCCCACAACCTGCTGCCTTCGGAAGCCCTCCAGATGAACAGGCGGATGATCAAGGGGATTGCCATGGATGCGGGGGGCAAGACTTCTCATACCGCAATTTTAGCCCGTTCCTTCGAGATTCCCGCGGTTTTAGGGCTTACGGATGTCTGCAATTATGTCTCAACGGGGGATGAAATTATTGTAGACGGTAACAGCGGGGCGGTTATCATTCGTCCGAATCAGGATACAAGCAATCACTACAAACTTGCACAAAAAGAGTGGGAGAAACGGGAAACCGAGCTTCTCACACTCAATGAACTCCCGGCCGAGACCAGAGACGGTAAGCTGGTTTCCCTCAAGGCAAACATCGAGGTTGATGAAGAAGTCGAAAGTGTTCTAAGTCACGGCGCGGACGGAATAGGTCTGTTCCGATCGGAGTTTCTTTTTCTCCAGTCGGGTCATATAGCCGGTGAAGATATCCAGTACGAGCATTACAGCCGGGTCTTAAAGAAAATGAAAAACAAACCTGTTACCATTCGGACACTCGATATCGGCGGAGATAAACTTGTATCGGATATGCGGGAGCTGGGGGAGCGTAACCCGATCCTTGGGTGGCGGGCGGTGCGCTTTTGCCTGGCACGTCCGGACATCTTCAAGACACAACTACGGGCTTTGCTTCGGGCCGGGGTGTACGGAGAGCTGCGGATCATGTTTCCGATGATTTCAGGTATAGAAGAATTGAACAGGGTGCTCGAAATATTCGAAGAGACCAAAGAAGAGCTTGCGAATGAGGGAGTAGAGCACAAGGCCGATCTTCCGGTAGGGATTATGGTTGAAATTCCTTCGGCCGCACTTACCGCGGACATTCTTGCAAAACAGGTGGATTTTTTCTCCATTGGAACAAACGATCTCATCCAATACACGATAGCGGTGGACAGGGGAAACGAGAAGATAGCCTATCTCTATGAACCCTTTCATCCCGCCGTTTTGCGGCTCCTCTCTTCAGTTATCGAAGCCGCGCATGACCAGGGCATACCGGTTGGAATGTGCGGAGAAATGGCGGGCGACCCATATGCCTCGGTAATTTTGCTCGGCCTTGGACTTGATGAATACAGTATGAGTTCCTTCGGTATCCCTGAAATCAAGAAAATCATCCGCTCAGTCGGCATGGCTGAAGCTGAGGAGCTGGTTGGAGTAATATTAGATATGCGGTCTTACGAAGAAATCGATATATATGTACAGGAATGGATGAATAACCGTTTCGATCTTCCGGTTTAAGGGTAATGAATATTCCAAAAGTAGTCATCATTGGACGTCCGAACGTAGGAAAGTCTACTATTTTCAATAGACTCATCAGGGCCCGCCGCGCGGTTACCCATACAACCGCCGGCGTTACCAGAGACCCGATCGAAGAGGAAACTATTATCGGCGGATTTCGCTGCCTTCTGATCGACACCGGCGGTTTCACGCTCAAGCGGGAACCTCTTTCACGGCAGGTGGTGGCAAAGGGCCTTAAACATTTGGAAGGCGCGGCTCTTGTTCTTTTTGTTGTTGATACCGCAGGACTCACTTCCGAGGATGAAGAATTGGCGGACATTCTAAGACCTCATGCCGGAAGGGTGCTGGTACTCGTCAATAAGGCCGATAACGAAAGCTTGGAAAGCGTCGCCTGGAGTTGTTATGAAACCGGATTTCAGGAGGTCCTGCCGGTTTCCGCCCTGCATAACATACACATCGATGAATTACGGAACCGGATCGCTGCCCGTATCGAGGAGAGTATGGGGGAAATAGATTTTGAACATTTGGAGCAGGCTGTTCAAAAAGGGCCGGATCCCGTTACAGTTTCTATTATCGGGAAGCCGAATACGGGAAAATCCACCCTCTGCAATTCTTTGCTTTCCCGGGAACAGTCGATTGTTTCCGATATCCCCGGTACGACTCGGGACATCATTATCGGAAGGTTCGCATACCATGGCCGTGAAATACGAATTATGGATACAGCCGGTATCCGGAGGAAAAATAAGGTCATCGAAGATTTGGAATATTATTCCGTGAACCGGGCCATCGACAGTATTCGGCAGGCGAACATCGTCCTGCTTTTAATCGATGCGACGGAGGGGTTGACCGATCAGGATAAAAAAATTGCGGCCCAGGCGGTAAAACGGGGGAAGGGAATTGTCCTGGTGGTAAATAAGTGGGACCTTATGGAAAAGGTGACAAACAGCGATCAGGCTTTCCGTGACAGGATTAAATTTCTTTTTCCGATACTCGATTTCGCTCCGGTAGTTTTTATCTCAGCCATCTTGAACCAAGGCCTGGAAGAACTTCTCAATTCGGTAATTACAGTATGGAAGCAGCTTAACAGACAAGTGAAGACCGGCAGCCTGAATAAGCATTTCTCCCGCTGGATCGAGAAAACCCCCCCTCCGAGAAAAAACAATATGAATTGGAAGGCGAAATATATCGTTCAGGCCGGAACTAATCCGGTTAAATTCATTCTTTTCGTAAACCGCAAACAAGGATTTCCTGAAGGATATGTACAATATATTAAAAATAATATTCGTAAAGATTTCGGATACTCTAAGGTCCCGATAGAAATCGAGCCGCGGGAATGACTTTATAACCGATGGAATTTTGACGATATGTACAGTATATTTATATGAGCGGTATGTATCGGGTACTGATACTATTTTTTTTAATTTTTCTCTGTTTCCCCGCGGAAAATTCTGTATTTGGAGATGCTGCTTATGATCCTCTTGAACTTTCGCCGGCAAAGGATCTTCATTTTCCGGATAATTCCCGAGTAAGGAAAGAGTACAAGCAGGCCATCCTTTCCGATTATCAGACCGTTTATCGAATGCCTTCAGAAATTTTCGTTGATGAAGAGTCCGGTACGCGGGTCAAGTTCAGGGTCGCTAAACAGCGGGACAATTTCTATCTCATTTTCGTGAACGAGTTAAAGTACAAATTTCCACTTTACAGCCGAGGTACCTATATTATTCGAAAAGGTATTAACGATGGTTCAATTAATCAAATTAAAATTTTCATTCATTCACATGAAGGTTGTGCCGTTAAAATTACGCCCAATGGAAATCGGTCGGCTCTCTCCGTTTTTATGTACCAACGGGTTCTTTATCAGGACATCCCCGTTCCCGTGGATATAGAAACGGCAGCTGTCCTGCCGTTTACAAAAATTATTCATCTCACCGAGAGAATGATCGATTGGAAATTGATTTTTCCGGAAATTCCCAAATACGATAATCAAATTGCTGTAGAAATGATCGAAAGGATACGGGGCTCCCTTCCGGTACTCGAAGAAAGGGAAGACGGCGCACTCGATAGTCAGGGGCGGTTTGTATTCATCGACTCATTGGAACCGCAGCCGGAAGGCGGTTTAAACTGTTCGGGTTTTGCTAAATGGGTGGCGGACGGCCTCTATTTCCCCCGCACGGGAAAATATATGGAAATCCGAACATTGAAAAAGAGGCAAACCGAAATTCGAGGACACCGCTGGTCGGCCCGGTATGAGACCTTGCGGGACCCCTATTTCGGCCTCGACTGGACCCGAAACATAGCTGCAGAGCTGTACTCGGTTATTCAGGGGAGGGAGGTCCCGTCCGAGTACGCGGATGTCCGGGAAGTCCCTTTTTTCGAATATGTCGACGACATGGGATATCCGGTAAAAGATGCAAGGCTGATCTTTTTTTTATTAAACAAACTGGAACCCGGACACTTTTATTTGGCTTCCATAAATCAAGAAATGGGTGAAGATGTCAGACTCCGCCAGCATTTTCACGTCGCCGTGTTTTTTCCGCATTATGCCGATGACGGTGAATTTCAGGTTGCCGTGTTCGAGCGGACGAAAGAGGCGAATCTGGATGATTTCATCTCCCGTTATTCAGCCGGCGCAATGCATTTAGTCAGGATACCGGTGTCAAAGAAATTCCTTCCGTTTATGTTGAATATTCAATATGACTGAGTTATCTTAAATCCTAGTATGCAAAAAACACACGCCCACCTAGTATTGGGAATTATGATAATGTCGCTCTTTTTACTCGTCCCGTCTACGGGCTTTTCTCAGGCGGATGAGGCCGCCCTTTTTCGAGAGGCCGAAAGACGCTTTGAAAGCGGCGATTACGAATTAGCGGCAAATCTTTATCTCAGGTTCGTCGATAAATTCCCCTATTCAAGGAGATTGGGGGAGGCATATTACCGGTATGCAGAAAGCCGGTACAAACTCAGGGACTACGGCGAGGCGCTGGTCCGCTTTCAGGAGGTCCGGCGAAAATTTCCGCAGATGAGATATACCGCGGCGGTCCCGTTTTGGATCGGAAGCATCCATTATAAAAGGGGTGATTTCGAAAAAGCGGAAATCGCTCTTATGGAATATCTCAGAGCAGAAGGCCGGGCGGAGTTTGCCAAAAAGGCTTTCCTTTACTTGGGAGTTTCCCGGGCGAAATTGGGTAAAAACGAAGATTCAATCCAAGCCCTCGAAGAAGCCTTGGGATTTCTCGATGACCAAACCCCGGCCTCGGCGGAAGACGCGTATCTGCTCGTTCTTCTCCTCTCTCTTTACGTCGAGACTTCCAGCTTTGAACGAATCTTGGAATATGGAGAGGACATGGATTTCTCTCAGCTGCCGGAACCATATAGACAAAAGGCGTTTCTTTACCTGGCCGAAGCCTATTGGAGAACCGACGAGAAAGAGAAAGCGGAAAGTCTTTATCGTGAACTTATCGACCGGCCCGCTGCGGGCAAAGCCGGCGCGGTCCCGTTTAAACGACTTTTTTCGCTCTACCGGAGCCGGGGGGAAGGAGAAAAACTCGAAGACCTCGTAAGGCAGGCGGAATTAAGGCTTGTGAATCAAACCGATGTCTTAGCGGAGTTTTGGACCCTTATCGGAGTAGAATATTTCTCCGAAGGGAAATATGAGATCGCGGAATCGTATCTCTCGCGGGTTTGGAGGATGCGGGACCAAGTCGCAATTACAGAAATTGTTCCCCTTTATCTTTCTGAACTCTATTCCGGCCGCGGAGAGCATGCCGAAGCGGTTTCGCTTATAGAAAGCTTTATCGAGGAAGAGGAAAACAGAAGCGAGAGGGTACTTTCCAGACTCGGTGCGTTCCATATCCGGCTCGCGAATTGGAAGGACGCGGAAAAAGTTTACGGCGATCTTACCAGTTTCTATCCCGATTCTGAAAACTATGCACAATATATTTATTTTCTCGCCCTTTCGTATCACCGGATGGGGCAGAACAAAAAAGCGGAAAAACTCTTAAAACAGGAACTGAGCCTCGGCAAAGGAGTACCCTATACCGGAAAAATTCTCAGGCTGCGTTCAATTATCGAGATGGAGCTCGGAATGCGCGAAGAGGCTATTGAATCCTTGAGGGAATATGCCCCGCTTAAGCCGGAGGACCTTTCGGCCCGGTATGATTTAATACGCCTTCATTTTCAGGAAAAACGATACCAAACCGTTATATTCGAGATACAAAAATTGTATGAACAGCATCCTGAAATAGAAAAGGAGAAGCCGGTCATGGATGTGCTGTTCCGGTATATGCACGGCCTCTCGGTAATTCCCGGGAAGGAATACTCCCGCGGAGCCGGCATATTGAAAGATGTAACGCTAAAAGCAAAAGAATACGTACCGGAGGTGCATCCCTATCTTATTTTTTACCAGGGCTGGGCCCGATACCGGAACGGTGAATATTCTACCGCGCTGACCCTGTTTGATGAATTTTTGGAACAGTATCCGGACCACCCCCTCGCGGAAAGAGGAAGATACACCGCCGGATGGTGTGCCTACACGGAGGAGAATTATAAACGGGCAGCTGAACTGTTTTCCAGGTTTTTTGAGCAGTCTGCAGACCCTGATTTGCAGCCTGTCGGTATTCATATGTATGGAAAGAGTTCGGCCCATTTGGAGAATTACGAGGATGCGGCATTCGCTTTTGAATATATTTATAAAAACTTTCCTCAGGCTGAGTATGCGGATGACGCCCTCTTCGAATACGGAAAAGTACTGTACAGCCAGGAACGGTTTGAAAAAAGTCTGGAAATATTTCAGCGCCTTTATCGTGAATATCCCGAGAGTAGTCTTGCGGAGGAAGGAATGTATATGCGCGGCGAACTTGCGTATCGGCAGCAGGATTATGTCCGGGCGCGCAACGCTTTCTACGATTATCGGGCGCTCTTTCCCGACGGCTATTTGGTGGACGCGTCGCTCTACTGGGGCGGAATGGCATATAAGGCCTCCGGAGAACCTTTCGGCGCCGTACTCTTGTGGGAACGGCTGATCGAAACCTACCCGGATAGTTCTTTTCGGCCGGACGCCCTGGCGGAAACCGCGGCCATCTATGCCGATAATGGTAATTATCAAAAGGCTTTGGCATTGTACAATCAATTGATCCATCAGTACCCCATAGAAGCGGCATCGGTCTATGCGGAACGGGAAAAAGGCAGGCTTTTAGGTTTGCTCGAGGGAATGTCCGGCAGGGAAGCGGAACTCAATGCCCTTATTAACAGAGAAAAGGGCGCTGAAACAGAAGCGGGAAGAGACGCCCTCATCGAATTGAGCAGGCTATATATATATCGCGATATCAGGGAGAGTGAACTCGAGCGCGCCAGGGCCATGCTTCAGCTGGTTCTAGAGAAACAGGATGAGGACCCGGAGACAGCTGCACATGCAATGTATCTCCTCGGAGAGTATTATTACCGGAAGGGAAATCTGCAGGAAGCGGGCAAGGCGTTTATCAGAGCGGCAACGATGTATTCCCGAGACCGTGACTTTATGGCATCCGCCATGTACCGCGCCGCTGAAATGACAAAACTTGCCGGCAACTTTCAGGAAGCCCGAAGGCTCGTCAAAAGGATAGAAGAAAATTTTCCGGACAGTCAGTGGCTGTTGGAGGGGAAAAAGCTCCTGGAGGAGGAAAAGTGAAAGGACACCTGTTTTTATGTATATTTTTTACCTCCGCCTTCTCCCTGGCCGGGCAGCAATATGCGCCTGAAGATCCCGGAATTGTACTTCCGCCGGTCCTGTTGGAGATAGAGGATATATCTGCAGAACAAGTGGATGCGGAGTTGCCGGAGATCGGGGCCTTACCGGCAGAAGAATTCGAAGTACCGCTTCCGGAACCTCCGGAAATAGAAGTGCCCATCGAACTCCTCGCGCTCGAGAAGGAAGACGGTGTTTCCGCGCCTGCGGGAGACGAGGGAGTGAAGGAATCGGAGCCGGCTTCGTTTTTCAGCAGCGGCAGAATCGGGCTCGGGAATATGAATCATATAATCGGCGATGTCTCCCTGTATAAACTGGGACTGGAACCCCATTTTTACATTCAATTCATCCATGAGCGGTATGACGGTTACAATTTCCGTCCGCCGGGCGCGGGTTTTTTCCATCAGCACGACATCCTAAACGGCAATTTTTCCCTCCGTTCGGAAGCCACCCAGTTAGATGTATCCGGTAATTACGGAGAATCTTCAGACGGGCTTCAGGGCTTAGTCGACCGGAGCTCCTTTATGCACAGGACTATTTGGGGAGGAGCGAAGTTCACCGTTCCTGCTCGACGTTTTGTTTCCTTTGATGCTGAGCTTCAAAGCTCATGGAGCGAGGAAACCGTCTCCGGAACCGATCCGATAAACAGCAGTGAAATAATAGTTTCCCCCTTTGTAAAAGGAAGGTTTCATTTTACCCCGTTGACCCTTACATTGTCGGGCGAATATGAAGTGCGGTTTACTACCGGCGCGCAGACCGCCCTTCACAGAATCGGCACCAGCCTGGGAGCGGACCTGGAATTCGACGGTGATTTGAATTTCGGGGGAAAGGCGGGAATTGACTGGAATAATATCCGAAGTCTCGATATCCCGTTTTCGGTATATTTTAGAAAAGGGTTCTCCGGTATGGTCGACTTATCGATTCGCGGCGGTTACGAACGGGAACAGCCGTCTTATTACAATTTGTGGCAGGAAAGCTCATTTTACCGTCTCGACCCTAACCAGCCTTTTCCCGAAACGGTCCGCTGGTTTGCAGCGACCGATGTCGATTGGTATGTCCGGCCGCTTTTGTCTCTTTCGGGCAGTGTAGAGTTTTCGCGGTATCTGCAGGATTTAAGACCTGAAGAAAACTACGACCCGGAGAGCGGTATGCTGCTTTTTACTCAGGCCCCCGCTTTTCTTCTTCAAACAACGGTGGAGGCGCGCTGGGAGTCCCTCGATTGGTTTTCCTTTCACGGGTATTGGGAGGGAAGTTTTCTCGATGTAAACCCCCTTCTTCCGGTCCATACTCTAGGCATATTTTTAGAGCTTCGGTCGCGAAATGGTAAGTGGAGCGGGGGACTGACCGGAGAATTGCCGGTATACGGCACGATCGAAATGCCTGAAATCGGAGCCCATCTCTCCTTTGCCCCAACCACCGGCGTGGAGTTTTCCCTCCGCGGAAAAGATCTGCTCTCGCCGGTTATGGCTGAAAACCGCACAATTTGGGGATTTTATGAGACCCCCGGCCTCTCGGTGTTGTTTACAACGAGTATTTCACTGTAAAACTTTATTAAAGGAGTACCTGTATGCTTGATTTAATTGAAAAAGGCGGCGTCATTCTTATATTAATTTTTGTCCTTGCACTGGTAGCGGCGGTCTTGATTATCGAACGGCTGCTCTATTTCCGGAGGATACGGACAGACCAGGACAAACTGCTGGGAAGGCTCAAAACGGTCCTGGAAAAAAAGCATTACGATGAAGCTTTGAGCATTTGCGAGAGCAGTCCTTCCCCGCTCGCAAATTTAATGAAGGCGGGGATAGAGTACCGGGGGCATGAGGAACGGGACATTAAAGACGTGATTATGGATGCCGCAAACCTCGAAGTGCCGCGGATGGAACGGTTCCTTTCCGCCATCGGGACCATCGCCCATATCGCTCCGCTCTTAGGACTACTCGGAACAGTCACCGGCAACATCCGCGCTTTCGGCGTGCTCGGCAAGTTTGGAAGTGTTGGGGATCCTGCTCTCCTTGCAAAAGGAATAGCCGAGGCGCTTATCACCACTGCCGCAGGAATCATTGTTTCCATCCCCGCGATCATTTTTCATAATTCCCTGGTGAGCAAGGTCAATCATTTGATTATACGTCTCGAAAACCGGGCGAATGAGCTGATACTTCTCCTGGGAAAGAAGGGTGATAGAACATGAGATTTAAACGAAGACTATCGCCGATCACGCGGGTCGATTTGATTCCAATGATCGATATCGTCTTCCAGCTGGTGGTATTTTTCATGGTTTCGAGCACCTTCATTATTACCCCCGGGATCGGCATCGAGTTTCCGGAATCGAGGACCGCGGAACCGGTTGCCATGTCCAGGCTGGTGGTGACCCTCGTTTCCAGCGATGAAGTGTATCTGAATAAAGAAAGACACACCATGAAAAGTCTCGATGAAGCGTTAAGCGATCTCACCGACGAAGAGCGGGAGCGGGCAAAAACCTTAATTCTGGAAGCGGATACGGAAGTCCCCTATGGGCTCATTGTAGAAGCCCTCGACGTGCTGCGGGAGAACGGGTTTAAAGGGGTCAATTTAAAAATGCGGGAAGAGGAGTGATAAACGATATTGGTTTGGTATGATGAAACGAAGTGATTTCGAACGCCTCATCTTAAGTTTTTTTATTGCAGTCGCGCTTTTTGCAGCCATTGCCGTGGCGGTCCATTTTCTTCACCTGGGAAGCGAGCCGTATCCCGAATACGGAGGCCCTATGTATGTAACTTTCGAGGAGGAAGACGAGCCGCCGCCGGAGCCTGCCGTGCTGCCGGAAGAGCAGCCGCCGGAGCCGGAAACTGCATCTTCGCGGAAGTCGGCTCGGGAGGAGGACCAAGCCGGGGCGCCATCCTCGGAGAAACCGGACACTGCCGCGGAATCCGAAGTTCGAAAGCCCGAAGAGCCGGAGGCTGTGGACAGGAAAGCGGCAGGGACTGAAAGCGATGATACGGCCGGAGAGGGAGTCCCGACGGTCGAAGATGCCGACACGGAACCCCTGCCGGAACAGGAAGCGCCGCAGACCGCCGAGGGACCGGGACCGGAAAGCGGAGAAGCTGATGAAGTGCCGGGACCGCGGGGAGAGCGGCAAGACGATGAAGTACCCCGGGAGGAGGAACGGCCCGGGATTCTCGGAGACTTAGCGGAATTAGACCAAGCCCTTGCCCGGGCGGATAAAGAAGCTGACGAAGCGTTTGGGGAAGAAGGGGAAGAAGGAGCGCGGAACGGTGATGACCGGGAGTACGGCTCTCCCGGATCGCCGATCGATATCGAAGCCCTCGCGGCGAAACGGAAACCGATCCATATGCCGGAACCGGAAATCGGGTCCGAACTGGCGAAAAAACTTCCGAGGAAGGTGGAGGTCGTTGTTTCCTTTACCCTTCTCCCGTCGGGCCATATTCCTGACTTGAAAATTGTGCGCGATTCGGGTAATAATGAGGTCGATCAGATCATCTGGAATACGATCCGTAAGTGGAGATTCGAGCCGGTCTCCCCGGAAGTCGGCAGCGTAAAGGTGCTGGCCAGATACAGAATTCGCGTGAGGTAACATGAAGCTTAAGGCAGCGGCCTTTGACATGGACGGAACATTATATCCCAACAGGAGATTAATCGGAAAAGCCCTTCCTTTTTTTCTAAAAAATTTGAAACTGACGGTCAATTTCAGCCGTGTACGAAGGGACATCCGTGAAAAACGGCCGATAAATGATTTTTACCGGGTCCAGGATGAGATGCTTGCAGAAAGTATGGGAATATCTGCCGAGGAATCACATAGAATAATCCGGGAAATTATCTACAACAGTTGGCCTAAGGTAATGCAGAATGTCCGGCCGTACGCAGGGGTGGGAAAGGTGCTCGAGGAACTGAAAAAGAGGGGGTTGAAACTCGCCGTACTTTCAGATTTTCCCGTAGCGGAAAAATTGTCCGCCCTGGGGCTCGAGGGCTTGTGGGATTACGCGGAGACGGCGGAGACCTCCGGGTATCTGAAACCAAATCCGGAGCCGTTTCTCGATTTGTGCGGCGCCCTCGGGTTGGAGCCGGCTGAGGTAATCTACGTAGGGAACCATTACGAATACGATATCCTGGGCGCGAAATCGGTCGGAATGAAAGCAGCCTATCTGGGACGTTCAAAGGGGCCGAAAAAAGCTGCTGATTTTGTTTTTTCGGACTATTACAGCTTCATTTTAATGCTTGAACAGGAAAATTTACTATAGCATTTTCTCGCTTAACACGGTATAGTTTAAGTGGGAGAGGGAACTATGATGCTTTTTTCTGTAGGTAACGTAATAACCTTAGTTATCGTCATCATCATTCTCGTCATTTATCGGCAGCTCGACAAAAACAACAGATCGCTCGAAAAAGTCAAAAAATATACAGACAAAATCAAGGGTGAACTGGATAGTTTTGCCGAAAACAAAATGACGGAACTTAAAGATCTGTCTATCGATTTAGATGTCCACAAGCAGGCGGTCAAAGAGGTGTTCAACAGGTTTCGTGAAACCGAGGAGAGCCTCCAATCTAAGGTCGACAAGATGGAGGAGATTAAACAGAGAATCGACGAATACGATGGGTCCTTAGACCATCTTGCACAGATGACAAACAGGGTGGATGAAAATTTAAAACGGCTTCAGGAGGAATCGGAGTTCGTCGACACCGTCGCTAAAAAACTTAATGAAGCAACCGCCCGGGTAGGAGAACTGGAGAAATCGATTCCTAAGCTCCGGGAAGATTTTCAAGCGACAAACAGAGAACAGCTGAATCAAAGTTTGAACGATCTCTTGGCGGAAACAGAGGCGAAAGTAGGGGAGATTAAGGGGGACGTAGCCGAGAGCGAAAAAATGGTAAATAACTTCACAGACTACATGACTTCACTGGAAGCAAAACGGGATTCCATGAGCAGCCGGATGACCGAGGCGGTAAAGGAAGTTTTCCAGCAATACCTCAACCAGGCGAAGCAGGCAAAGGAGTCAATGGAGGATGAATTCGGCGCGGAAATGGATAAACAGATGGGATCCGTGCGGGCCGCGGGAGACACGCTTATTTCGGAACTGCGGCAGGAGATGACGGCCCTCGAGGGAAAAGTAGAAGAGGCTGACGATACGATTCATCAGAAAGTTGACGATTATGAAAATCGGATGAAAGCGGTCGAACAGGAATACCATTCCCGGATCGAAGACATTGCAAAAAACGCCCGTGCGCTTGAAGACGAAATTTTCAAGCAGCTTAAAGGATACATTGAAAACCGGGCCCGGGATGTCGAAAAAGAGCTTTCAGGAGAAATCGGGAAGATACAGCAGAAGATGCAGAGTGCGGATGACAGGGTTACCCAGACCGTGGGAGAACTCGAGGGCAGGATACATGAATATGAGGAAGATATCTCCTACCGGTTTGAGAAACTCGAAGATATCAATACAGAAATTGACAATCTGGAAGCTACCCTGCGGGCGGCGATGGATGAAATGGTTGCCAGGGTAAAAACCGATTTCGCATCCTATCGGGAGCAGTTGGAAGCTCAGCGGCAGTCTGAAAAACAGGAAAACCAAAAGCACATAAACGCGATTCGCGGAAGCATCGAGGAGGTTGAGCAGACCATCGCGGAACTCAAGAGTAAGGCGTATGAAAATGTTTCCGAGAAACTGCAGGTTTTCGAAGATGAATTTTTTGCCGATTTAAAGGTCCGAAATGACACAATTCAGGAGCAGTTTGATAATTGGAAAAATGAAATAAACGGCAGGCTTGAGCGGCTGCAGGAAGAGGAGTATGAAAAACGAAGACAGGTTGAGGAAGGATACAACGAGCAGCTTAAGACCCGGTTTTCGGAATTTCAGAATAGAACATTCGAGCAGCTGGATAAATTCGAGGACCAGGTTTCCACTTTTCAGCAGGGTATAGAACAACGAATTCAGCTTGCGGAAAATTCACTCCAAAATTATGAGGGTAACACGAAAAAAGAACTCGAAGACTTGGAAACAAATTATCAAAATCTCTTCGAGAAGGAGTTTGCCGCGCATAATGCAGCGGTAAACGAAGATATGAAAAAATTCGAACGGGACGTCAATAACCGGATCGAAGATTTAAACCAATCCTTCGGGGAAGGGAAAAAAGACATCATGTCGCTGCTGGAGTCCACCCGCTCGGACGTTACAGTCTGGCAGGCCGAGGTGCTCAAGAAAATGCAGGACTCGGAGGCGGAGGTACAGGAACAATTTACAAGTTTTAAAACCGATATGAATGTGACGGTCACCGAAATCCGTGACAGTTTTAATGCACAGCGGGACGAGCTTATTGTGCAGACGGAAGAAGAACGAAGCAAGCTCAAAGAAGAAATAGCCGGCTTAGCCGAGCAGGTAGCCGCTTTCAGGGAAGAATTGTCCCAAATGTCCGAAACTGCGATCGAAAATCTTCAGCAAAAGTCCAACGGCTTTTTATCTGATTTTCAGAAACGGAGTAAAGAGCTGCAGACTGATTTAGATCAGAAGGTAAAAGATTTTCGGATCGCAGTGCAGGATACCAGAGAGAAAATTGATAGTGTTCAGAAAAAGATGAATGCGAAAATCGAGGACAGTACCGCGATGCTCAGCGTGAACCTCCAGGAAATCGAAAAGAAACAGAAAAATTTTCTCTCTCAGACAAAGCTGTTTGAACGAGCCGATTCCCTCAAGGTAAGTCTTCAGCAGAATATCGACGATCTCCGTTCGGAACTTTCGGTTGTCGATGTGCAGACAAAGGAGCTTAAAGAAGCCGAGCGGAAGTTCGAAAAAATCAAGAAACTCGGCGATGAGGTAAACACCAAACTAAACCGGTTTCTCTCGGAAAAACGGCGCATCGACGATATGGAGGGAGACTTAAAAAAACTAATTAATCTGTCCCAGGCGGTGGATTCGAAGCTCGAGCAGGTGACCGGTAGCCATGACGAGCTGCAGAAGGTACAGGCGGAGGTACGAAACTTAGAAGAGCTTGAGAAGGAAGTCACACAGAAATACTCGAGACTCGAGGAGAAGGAAAGTATCATCGATACAACCTTTAAGGGAGTGGAGAAAAACTTCCAGTATCTCGAGGATTTAGAAAGCCAAATCACAAACATGAGCCAGGATTTAAACCAGCTTCCCTCAAAGATCCGGGAGGTTTCACAGCAAATCGAAGAACTCGCCCTGAACAAAGACCGGGCGGCAAAGGCCCTTACGCAGGTGGAACAGCTCGATTCGATGACGGAGCAGATAGAGGAACGGATAGAGCAAATGCAGAAAGCGAGGGAATGGCTTGCCAGGACGGAAACCAGGCTGGAACAGATCGCAAAGCAGTCGGACGATCAGCTCAAACTTCTTGGGAATCTCCTTAAGCAGAGCGGAAAGCAGGCGGGTCAGGACAAAGACAACGCTCCTTCAAACAGGGTACGGAATATGGTCCGTCAGCTCGCCCACCAGGGATGGAGGGTGAATGAAATAGCAAAGCAGACCCAACTGAGCAGGGGAGAGGTGGAGCTCATTCTCGAGCTGCTGCCGAAGTAACCGATTCCAAAGGTACCGTTCCGGACATCGAAGGCGGTTCGAAGCCGTTTAAGATAAGAATTTCCGGTCGGTATTCGAAATGGATATTGTCGAAATAAAACCACTTTCCTCCCCAGATAAAGCCATATTTTTCGAAAGCCGCAACGAAACTCTCGGGGATGAAAAACCGCTCTGCGTAGGGGAGTATAAACCAATCGGGATAGCTGGTCCTCGCCCAGCGCCAATATGCCTGCTTTCCTCCGTAGCTCCGGGGCAGGATGTCCAAAGCCGTCCCGAACGAGTGGAAACTGAGGCTTGCGGTGCCGGCGATTCTCCTCCAGTTGTACCCTGCTAAATCGACGATGGAGTCGACAAAGGCTTTCAGTTCCTCATCTGATTTCGCCTTCTTAAGGATTTCTTCTTCGACTTTGGCGAGGTCTTCTAACAAGTCCCGGTGGATCTGGGTTTTAAGTCCCAGAAAGTAAGTGGTTTTTACCCGTTCCCAGCTTGCCGCTCGGTCTTCAATTCTCCACAAGGCTTTGTAAAACCCTGGATAGCGGGATGATGGATTTAATTCACGCTCTGCCAATCGGTCTTTTATTTCTGCTTTTTCTTTTTCCGAAAGTTTTTCAATCGGCGGGAGCTTTTTTGGATATTTATAGAAAGGGTAGGAATTGTAGGAATCTTTTTGATCGAGAAGCTTTTCGGGTAAAAGCCTTCCTTCCGCCCAATAGTACCATGTGTCATCGATACGGGCGGCCCATTCCCCGTTTTTGAATGCCGCTTCCTGCACACGGTCCGGATATGCCGCTTGCATGGCGGCAAACACCTGCTGTGCCGTAAATTTTTCGGGTTTTATTTTTTCGGCGGGCTTTTCCTGTTCAATTCCGGGTGTTTCTTCAAGTTTGGCCTTCCCGCCGTAAGCGCCTTTTCCGGATTGGTCAACAAGTTGAGAAAATCGGGCTTCAAGGGGTGCCGCCTGCCGGGAAACGACACAGGCGGTGACAATATATGCTGTGAGGAGCCCAACCACAATGTAAAAAATATACGTTGCTCTACGCATGTCACTATTCCCATATTCGCATTTGGGCGGCCCCGCCGGTAAGATAGGACGCATAGATGAAATTATTGTATGCCTCCAGTTC
>CAYWIK010000033.1:0-6772 GCA_964458315.1 uncultured Spirochaetales bacterium
CATAAAATCGTTACTAGTCGTTTTCTCTTTCCAGAATGAAATCGAGCAGCTGATCAAAATCAAGGGGTTTCGGGAAAAATGCATCCGAACCTTCTTTGAGGGCGGTCACCTCGACCCGGGAATCGTCTAAACCGGTGATCGAAATCACCACCGGATTCCCTAAGCCCGTATCCGACTTGATCTTCCTGCACAACTTATGCCCGTCGATTCCAGGCAGGTCGATGTCGAGAACAATGTAAGCCGGTTTTTTCTCCGATATCAACACCCCCGCTTCGAATCCGTCAAATGCCTGATACACTTCCCAGCTCGGCAGCTTTTTTAAGAAAAACTCCTTGAGCATGTTGTTCAGATCCGCATCGTCATCAACAACAACGATTGAGTTGCTCGAATCACTCCGTTCCGCCATTTCCCGCAGTTCTTCCGGCACGCGCATACTTCTAGACTGCAGAAAATCTATCAAGTCCTCGGCATACACGCGGTATTGCCCTCCCGGTGTTGTAAAAGCCTTTAGGTACCCGTTCTTGATCCAGTTGATTGCCGTTTGATTGACAACACCGCAAATGTTCGCCACCTCTAACGCGGAAAAAATCCTAATTTTTTTGTTTCGTTTGGACATAGCTCACCTTACTTCCTTTTTTAATAATCCCTACCTTTGATTATATAAAAAACATCCAAAAGATCAAGATTATTTTTCATTTTTTATAAGATATTTTTTCCCGAATAAAACGGCGGATATCGTTGTACTGAAACCCTTTTGCAAGCAGGGCCCGGTACATTTTCTCTTCCGTGGCGTGCTTTTTTTTCTTCATGAGCTTCTCCCATGCCGTAACGAGAGCAGCTTCCTCTTCGTCATCACTCACCCGGGAGACCGTTTTGTCCGCTGTTTCTCTCCCTATTCCTTTCTGCAGGAGCCGGGCGTACAATTTACGGCGTCCTTCATGCTTTTTCCGAAGGGCGAACTCCATATACCGCGACGCGAAAAGCTCATCGTCCACAAAACCTTTTTCCCGCAGTTTTTCGATGACACTTGCACAGATCTCTTCGGGAAAACAACGCTTTTTCAATTTAAGCTTAAGCATTTCTTCCGAATGATCGCTTCTCGCAATTAATGCAAATGCCTTGGTGTACGCGAGATATTCCCGGTGGGCGTAAAGCAATGCTTCCGCGAGTTCATCAGTGAGCGGTTTCGATTCAAAAATATCCCATTTTTCGACTTGTTCCGAAAGAAGATAAAAAAAAGAGCCTCCTGTGATCGTTACCCGACAGGTATCACAGGAAGCTCCAAGATATTCGAGCTTTTCAATAGATATTTTATCGTTTGGAGAACTGGAATTTTTTTCGTGCGCCTCTCTGTCCATATTTTTTCCGCTCTACCATTCTGGCATCTCTGGTCATAAAACCGTTTGCCCGGAGCGGTTTATAATTATTGGCATCTTCGGAAGCAAGCGCCCTGGAAAGGCCTAATAAACACGCGCCGGCTTGCCCGCTGACTCCGCCGCCCTTGACATTGATCAAGACATCGTATTTCGCTTCACTGTCGGTGACCGATAGAGGATTCTTTATCCTTGCAATATATTCCGGATTTCTAAAATATTCTTCCACTGTTTTGCCGTTTACCGATATCGTACCGTTTCCTGAGCGAAGGAAAACCCGGGCAACGGCTGTTTTTCTTCTTCCTGTTCCATACGCAAGATTTATGCTCACCGCTATACTCCTATTTTCTTCAATCGATTTCAATTTTTTCAGGCTGCTGCGCCCCGTGGGGATGTGAACTGCCGGCATATACTTTTACGTTCTTAAATAATTTTCTTCCCAGCCTGTTCTTCGGCAGCATCCCCTTGATTGCATGTTCAAGGGGGAACACCGGTTTTCGTCTTATCGCTTTCTCTAAGGTCTCGGACTTCAATCCGCCGGGATATCCGGAATGGCGGTAATAATTCTTACTCCGCATCTTATTACCGGTTACCTCTATTTTGGAGGCATTAACGATAATTACGTAATCCCCGTTTTCTTGATGAGGAGCATATTCCGGTTTATGTTTCCCCCGGAGCAGCTGCACTGTTTTCACCGCTGTTCTGCCTAAATTCCTGCCTTCGGCATCGATTAGATACCACCGCCGAGACACTTCTTTTTGATTGACAAATATTGTTTTCATTTTATTTTCCCATTGTCTGAGTCCGACATATTTTCATATTTCCGCTTTCCTGTCAAGGTTCGGAAGGTTTATTATTTTTCTTCCTCTTCTTCCTCTTCTTCTTTCTTCGCCTCGATTTTGTCCTTTATGTCCGCGATTCCGATGAATACAGCGATCAACCCGACAAATACCGCCAACAAGGGGACCCCCCCTTTGAGAACTTCCAAAACCGGCTTCCACCAATTCAATGCCCAGGGGAAGGGAAGCACGGAATAGACGGCAAATATTACAAATATGAGTCCAACGATCAGGGCAATCATATCAATCCTCCTGTTAAGATTATTTCATTACCATATCTATATTTTATAATTAGTCAATACCGTCCTCGGCCGAAGCAGATTCCAGCTTTTTCTGTTTTTTACGTTTTCCGAACATACCGGTCTGCTCGCTTTTAAGTTCCCTTGTGATCGCCTCATAGCGAACGCGGTTCCGAACAATCATTATAATAATTGCGATACAGAAGAAAATATAGGGAAGTGCAATAAGGATGACTCTCCCTATCGCAATGCCGGATATGATAAAAATGTTTTCCTGTACAATACCGAAGAGTTCCAGGGTCGAATATATGACCCGGGCAAATTCCACAACCAAACCGACTACGATAAACATCCAAGCCGTATCCCGTGTATTCGACCATAACAGTATCGCTAAAAACGCCGCTACCGCGGACAACCCTACCTGAGTGAGAATTTCAACCGCCTGTCCTAGATCCATTTCCCCTCTCCCATTTCTTTAATACCTTTATTTCTCCCTCGGTATATTCTCCCGGAATGATACTTGCCCCGGGAAACCGGGGAGACAGGAGAATTCCGTTTTTTAGAAATGTACTAAACATTTCATCATACTCCTTTTCTTTCACGCACCGCGGGATGAGATACGGGCCGTGCCGTTTCCAAATGAATAAATCAAATTTATTCCACTTCTCTCTATCGCAGTCTTGCATAAAGCTTAAAAGATCATAAACGATTCTTGTCAAACCTGCCAGTAACAAAGGGGAACAAAGATCGGACTCCGGCACCTTCTTCCCGGGATCATCCGCAAAACAGAGCAGGGAGGGCGCGAACCTGCCGGGAAACGGGAGAACCGGCACAACCACGGGCGGGAAAGGGAAATTCGCATCGAGAAAAGGCCTCCAGAGGCAGATTGTGAGGTCCCCCCCCTCGAGGAGCAATGGGTCGGGGATCTCCTCGTTCCGTCGAATGAGACCGAGTTCTTTTACCGCCGTCTCGGTTCGAAGATAGTGTTCATACACCCGGACGTAGGGGTAGGAAGGCAGAAGTTTCCGTATCGCGATAACCAGCCGTTTGTAATAAACCGAGGGCGCTTCGAACATTATTCCCTTCGAGAGTACGTTTTTCAGCTCCATAGAAAGCTTTCCAGGCCGATGTCCGAGAAGGGCCCTGCCGTTGTTTTGAAAAAAATCGAGGTACCGGTTTCCCTGCCCGTCATACAGACGGTAATCCCTCGCCCGTTTTATCAGCGGAATTTCCCGCCTATACTTCATCTGCAATCCTTTCTAATGGAGTAAACTCCGGGATAAAACGACCTCGGCTGCCTGAATCGAAAACGACCTCCACGGCATATTCATGCCCGTTATGCCAGTTTTTATAGACCGTTCCCGGGCCGTAATCGTCGTGATAAATCCGTGTGCCCGGGGGAAATTCATTTTCCTCCTCTTCAATCGGAGGCATGCCTTCGAGGCGGAGGAATTCGCGGGGAATTTCATCAATAAACGGCGACGGTGACATCAGCTGGGTCTTTCCCCAGATCCTCCGCCGTCTGCAGGAAGTCATATAGAGTTCACCCTTTGCTCTGGTAATGCTCACATAAAAGATTCTGCGCTCTTCTTCCAATTCTTCTTCGTCGGAGTTCCGTCTCGAAGGGAATAGTCCATCTTCGAGGCCGGTAATTATCACTCGATCGAACTCGAGTCCTTTGGTATTGTGCATCGTGATCAGGGTAACCTGGTCGTCCGGTCCGGCGGCTTTGTCTTCGATTTGCATGCGGTCGAGCTCGACATCCTCCAAAAAACGCGTGAGCCCTTCTTCCCCCGGCGGATACTCGGCAGCCGCACCTAAAAGTTCGTCTAGATTGCGGACCCGCTGCGTTCCCGCCGAAAGGTCTTCTTCTTTATAATGCTGCAGAAGACCGGTTGCGGAAAGGACCTTCATGAAAAAGACACGAAGTTTTTCCTCCCCTAAGCTTTTTCGGAGTGAGGAAAAAATTTCAGCAAATTGAACGACTCCCTTTGCGGCTTTCGAACTCACCATGTCCTTCGCGAGTTCACATGCCCGTACCAGATCGCCCCCTGCTTCGATGCGGCATGTGAGGATCTTCTTTACCGAACTCGCCCCGATACCGCGGCTGGGCTTATTGATAATCCTTCGCCAAGCAACCTCGTCTGCCGGATTGACAATGAGATGCAGCCAGGCGAGGGTGTCTTTAATTTCCTCCCTCGAATAGAAAGAGACCGTTCCGACCAGTTTGTAGGGAATCCCGTGCCTGCTAAAATAGATCTCGAACTCCCGTGACTGTGCATTGGTGCGATAAAGAATCGCCGTATCACCCCGGCTACCGTAATCAAGGAGACCGGCACAATACTCCACTTCCGCCCTGCTGTCTTCCAAGAGGGCGAACACCGCTTTCTTTCCTTCCCCCTTTTTGGTCCAGAGGGTTTTGCCAAGTCTTCCGCTGTTGTTTTCGACCACCGAAGACGCAATAGAAAGGATATTCTGGGTGGACCGATAATTCTCCTCGAGGCGGATTATTTCGGTCCCCGGAAATATTTCAGGGAATTGGATGATATTGCGCACCTCGGCGCCGCGGAACCGATAGATCGATTGATCATCGTCCCCGACCACACAGAGATAGGTATCCGTCCCGCACAGCTCTTTCAAGAGATAAAACTGGGCGACATTGGAGTCCTGATATTCATCCACTAAGACGACCTTGAAACGCTGTTGCATTCTGTTCCTGATTGCCTCGTTCTCTCGGAGAAGGGACACCGGTTTCATGATGAGGTCCCCGAAATCGACGTTCCCGATCTCTTCGAGACGTTTTTGATATGCTCGGTACAGTTCGGGGAATTCTTCATCATATGAGATCATGCTCAGATCGTCATCCGGAGAGAGGGCGTAATCCTTTGCCCGGCTTATCCAATGAACAAACCGTTTCAGGTCCCGTTTCTGTCTCGAGTCATAAATTGAATGGAGGAGGGACAAAGAATCATCCTCGTCATAGATAGAAAAGGAAGCAGGCAGTCCGGCTAAAGCGCTGTTCCTTCTTAAAATCCATGCGCCGAAGGAGTGGAAGGTCCTGATCAACATCCCGGATGCGCCGGCGATCATGCCGTGTACCCGATCGAGCATTTCTCCCGCAGCCTTATTGGTAAAGGTTACCGCGAGAATCGACCTGGGGTCCACATTTTTCCGGTCGATGAGATACGCAATTTTTGTGGTAATGACCCTCGTTTTTCCGGACCCGGCCCCTGCAAGAATGAGCAGCGGGGGGCCTTCATGCCGTACCGCTTCGAGCTGCTGCCGATTCAACGGTTCCAGATATGGGGGTAACGCAGCTTCCATTGGTCAAGTGTACTATGTCTGCTTATTTCCCTACAAGTATATCCCTTCTAAATCTACGCCGACTCTTTTAGTGACAAGACATTCCGCGGTCATACCGGGAACAAGTCCGCTTCCTTTTACAATCATCAAGCCGTCCACATCCGGGGCCTGAAAATATCCCCGGCCTAAAAATAGTTCTTTTCCCTGAAACCGCTCTTCGATCAGGACCTGCTGTTTTGTTCCAACCATCCCTTCGAGCCGTTCTGCAGTAATTTTTTCCTGTCTCGATTCCACGATTTCTTTCCTCCGCAGGGCCTTTTTGTGCAGCCTGCAATGGGAAAACCGATTCTGCAAAGCATAGGCGCGGGTACCTTCCTCTCGGGAATAGACAAATACCCCGAGCCAGTCGATCCGCGCACGATCTTGAAAATCCAGCAGTTCTTCAAAATCTTCTTCTTCCTCCCCGGGAAAACCGAGGAGAAAGGTAGACCGTATGAAAACTCCGGGCAATCTCTCACGGATACGCTCTATAAGGCGAAGGTAATCCCCGCTGTCGCCCTTTCGTCCCATCCTTTCGAGTATTCTCTTCGAACCGTGCTGGAAGGGAAGGTCGAAATACGGCAGGATTCTGTTGTCATCGCCGCAAATGTCTAAAAGTCCTTCCGAAAAATGGTCCGGATGAATGTAGAGAAGCCGAACCCAAAATTCTCCTTTCACTCCCCTTATCTCCGACAAGAGCTTTTCGAGGTAGTTCGGCTCCCCAAAATCATTTCCGTATGAGCCTAAGTCCTGAGCGAGAAGAATTATTTCCCTGATCCCCTTTTGGAGATAGGCCTCGATTTCATTCAGCACTTCGCGATGATTTCGGCTTAAAAGGGGTCCGCGGATGTTAGGAATTGCACAGTATGAGCAGCGATTGTTGCAGCCCTCTGCAATTTTTACATAAACGCTGCCCGGGTAGGAAAGCAACCGGTTTCTGTACGGAAACCTCGGGGAGTGCTCCGGAATCTCCGATCCT
>CAYWIK010000033.1:6872-17297 GCA_964458315.1 uncultured Spirochaetales bacterium
AAGCAACCGGTTTCTGTACGGAAACCTCGGGGAGTGCTCCGGAATCTCCGATCCTCTTCTCCCTTCAGCCACATCGAGAATAAAATCACGCGCCTTCTCCGGGGCGCGATTTCCCACAATTCCGTCCGCTTCAGGCAGCGTTTTTCCCAAAACGCCGCCGTATCGCTGGGCGAGACAGCCGGTAAGCACAATTCCACCCCCCGGACAGCGGGTCCGCAGATCGATTACACTTTGGATCGATTCTTCCTTTGCCGCTTCGATAAATCCGCATGAATTGACGATAAGAATATCAGCAACTTCCGGCTGGTCGGAATAGACCCAGCCTTCGTCCTCGAGCAGCCTGAGAAGGATTTCGGCATCGACCTGGTTTTTCGCGCAGCCGAGGTTTTCTATGTAAAATGTTTTAGTAGACCGGGACAAGAGTGAGGTTCCAAGTTCCGGTATCCGGTTCTTCGGTCCATTGTATAAGTTTTGTCACTACTTCGCCGGGGTCGCCTAAATCTACATCCTTTCCCGCCAATCTGGATTTAATCGCGCCGGCATTGGAAATCCAAAGGCGGATGCTGTCGGTCGCTTCCAGCCTGAAGGTTTCTCCCTTCTGAAAGTAGCGTTCTTCCCGCAAATCTTCGTCGGTAATGTAACGGATCAGGCAGTACCCCCGGAAGATAAAATCCATCATAAGGGGCTGCTTTTTCTCCGTTTGAGCGATGACCACCGGTTTCTGTTCTCTCGAGGCGAGGCTCGTGTCACCGATAATCGGTACGGATTCGACCGGTTCCGCCTCCGGTGTTTCCCCTTCCGCTGTCTCTTCTTCCTTGAAGATGGAAGATTGCTCCTCAGTTTCGAGTTGTTTTGAAGCCGCAACGGTGGCCTGGGTAAACTTATCGAAACGGACAACCGTCGCCTTCTCCTCCGACCGGTTGTCGATATCGCGTACGAAAATCTTTATATCGTCGATCGTATCATCGTTTAGGTCGAGATTGAGCTCTTCTCCGACGGAAAGATCGAGCTTGTAATCACCTATCTGTATGGTCAGCTTGTCTTCGATTCCCGCAAGGATAATCGGATAATCTTCGTCGCTTATGGGAACAATGATCGTATCTCCTTCCCGGAATCTCCTTTCGATGATTTCATCCTTCATTTCATAAACAGTACCGCTTACAGCGGCCTCCGCGGCCGCCTCGGTCTCCGCGGCTTCCTTCCGTACAGCTGCACGTTCTTTAATGGAAGGGATGAGGAAATAGATCCCTGTGCCGATACCGCCGAGGAGCACGACTATGATCGGTATTATCCAGAAGGGTTTACGATTCGGTTTCTGAATAAGTTCATCCATAGGAAGAGGCTGCTCTTGAATTTTAAAATTTTTATAGAGCGCGACAACTTCATCCGAAGAAAGCCCGAGGGTTTCGGCATAAGTCCGCAAAAATCCGACGAGATAGGGTTCTCCCGGAAAGGCACCAAAGTCCTCGTTCTCAAGAGCAACAATATACCGTTTGGTAATATTTGTCTCCCGGGCTATTTCTTCAACGCTTCGTCCAAGTTGCTCTCGCGCTTTTCGCAGTTTTTCGCCAATCGATTCCATCTATGCCAGCCTATATCAGCCTTCGGGCTCGAACAAAAAATTATTAAAAATATTCGCCGATGCCGGTGATTCATAATTGAACCGCGCATCCGGTATTCCCTGATTGATTACAATATTCCTAAAATCAAATTGGAGGTCTTCATATTCAAGAGTAACACCTATAATTCTGCGGATCAACCCGTTCTCTCCCACCGAAATAATCAGCTGCCTAAAACCGGCTTCGTTGTTACGCCACTCCAGTTTCAGTTTTACCACTCGGACCCGGGAACCTTCTTCCAGGGGAATAGGATCGGGCCCCTCGAGATAGGCAATACTGTAATTCCTTTTAAGGAGATGAAGCCCTTGGCTGCTCGCCATGGAAGCGACGGCCGCACTACCGCGCCGTTTCAGGGGCTGTTGCATAATGACGCTGTGTTTGGGGATGTAAATGGTCAACAGTTCTCCGTCCACAACAAGGACCTGCTCTTCGGGGTCGGAAAAATTAATACGCAGCAGATTAGGGTTCTTATAATAAAGTTCGCCGGTCATCTCGGTCTCATCCCTGGTTATTTTTACCTCAGCCTGGTAATCCTCGATCTTGCCGTACTGCTCCGAGATCCAATCGAAATAATCGGTGGCGGTTTGGATTTCCTGCGCGAAAAGACCGCCGGCAACAATCGAAAAAAGAACTATAAAACATGTATAAAAGAAACTTCTATTCATCATAGGTATTTGCAAGATTACACGGAAATATGCATTGATACAAGGTATATCAAGTAATCATCCGACAGTTTTAACGCCTTATTACACTCGGGGCACATAAACCTTCCCTTTTCGAGATACGCCTTTGCGCAGGCGACGCAGTACACTTTCCCGCATTCCGGGCACCGCCCGGCCGGACTTTCCTCCGGCGGTTCTCCCTGAAACCGGCGGAGCCGCTGCGGCTCGATGTTTCTCGCTACCCGCCATGTACGATTACACAAAGCGCAGTAAATTTCAACTTCCGCAGCGTCCCTAATTTTTTGTTTGAGTTCCCGTTCCCTTTCGGTTTCTTTTTCTTTGTCCGGCCGGGCGGCAAGGACCGCCGCGGCTTCGTCATACTTACCCCGCTGATAGAGAAAGTCCGCGTAATTGAGCCGAAGAAGAAGGTTTTCCGGTTCGAGACTTAAGCCCTCCCGGTAGGCAGCTTCGGCCCGTTCAAATTGTCCCATGAGAAACGTAACATTACCCATCAGATTATAAACCGACGGCATGGGTCCTAACTCCAGCGCCTTCCCGAGAAGTTCCTCCGCCCTGCTCAGCATGTCGAGTTCGATAGAGACGGCGGCGATGTTTTGCAGAATATCCCGGTCTTCCGGAGCAAGGCGGAGCGCTTGTTCATACTCCGCCGCCGCTTTTTCATATTGTCCCAGTCCGGAATAAAGATTTCCCCGGTGGTTGTAAATTCGAAAATCCTCCCGTGCAGGATCTGCCAGTATCCGGAACGCCCCTTCGATATTACCGCTTCTATACAGAGCCTGAGACTGATTAATGATAATATCAATATTATCGGGGGCCGCCTTGCGGGCTTCCTGAAACATACGGATGGCCTCATCGGTTTTCCCTTCCGCCTCGTATACCAGGCCGGCAAGATTGCACACCCACTGGTCCGCCGGGGCGCATTCTAAAGCTTTATTCACCGCCTCATGAGGATCCTTTCCGAGGGAAAACTGTACTTCCCCTAACTTAAACCAGTATAAATAATAATCCGGTTCTAGTCGGACGGTTTTTTCGAGCAACGAAACTGCTTCTTGCGTCCTTCCTTCCTGTAAACAGATGAGAGCAGTCAGATAGTATATGCTTGCATCTTCGGCCCCTGCATCAATAAGTTCCCGAAACAGACGGTCCGCCTCGGCAAACTGTTCATCCTGAAATAAGAGTTTTCCCCGCAGGGCCTTACCCTCGAGGTTCTCCGGATCGAGCGTTTCCACCGCCATTAAAACCGGAAGGAGTTCATCATACCGCTCCTGTCTAAAAAAAAGCCGGGCGGCGTCGAGGTATGTACTTACCCCTTGGCCCGGTTTTTGACTCCGCTCGTAACATCGCGCGAGGTTCAATGAAAAATGAGGGACCTCCGGTTCTAATCGCAGCGCGTATTCGTATGCCTCCGCTGCAGCCTCGATGTTGCCCAAGGAATATTCCGCATTTCCAAGGAGGTTCCATAAAATCGGTTCCTCTGTAAACTTTTCGATGTGGGGGCGGACAAAATCCCTTAAGTCAAGCATTCGGCCTAAAGAATAGAGAAGATCTGCTTTGGCAACGATCCCGTCACGTAAATCCTGATTTTTGCTCAAAGCCGCTTCAACCCGCTCCAGCGCCGATTCATACAGACCGAGTCCGACATAACACTCGGTGAACAGCAATTCATCCTCTGCCGGGAGTTCACGCTTCGAAGCCGCTTTTTTAAACTGAACTGCCGCGGCGGCCAACTGCCCTCCCCGAAATAGGGACCGCGCCAGTTCAAGTCTGTATTTTGCAGGCATAGGATATAAATTCTTCCAGCGGTAGTAACTGCTCAACACATGGGGCGGAAGCGAATCAAGAATAATCCAGTGGAGATAAAACAACGCCGTCGGTTTTTCCCCGTAGTTTTGAGCGGCAAAGGCGATCCCGCCGGCCTCGATTTTATCGTCCTCGATTTCCGCAACCGCCACATCGTCTATGCAGAAAACAAAGTTCGTTCCACTTGCCACGATCCTCAAAGGAAGGCCCTGCCTTTTTATTTCCGGACAAGGTGTCCAGTCGATAAGAGGCATGGGGGTCCCGTTGAAAACAGCATCGAACCGAAAATATCCTCGGCTGGATACGAGAAAATAGTAGTAGAAATCTTCTGAAGAGCAGCGAAAAATAAAACCCGCGGAAGAATGTCCGTTCTCCCCATCTATGCTTACCTCTCCTTCCAGCACGAAATCCCGATATATATAGAGAGGATCTTCGACCCAGGCAAAAAGATGGTTTTTCTTGAGCTCCAGTACGAGGGATGAATCTTCAAACCGGGCCGCGTAGGTCCCTTCATCGGCCGGTAAAAATCTTCTCTGCTTCTCCCGGACGAAATCAGTCTCCCAAACCTCCTCCAAAACTTCCGCGGGGTCGGGTGCGTTTCTTTTAAATAAATTGATTAACCGGCGAATCAATCTCATAGAGCCAAAGTATACGTAGAGCCGGCGGACTTATTCAAGGTTAGAGGGTCGCTCGATATTTGAAAGTTCCTCGATCTTATCTCTCAATTCGGCGGCTTGTTCGTAGTCCTCGATATCGACAGCATCCTGCAGCCGCTGTCGAAGATGATTGAGCGGGTCATTTTCCGAAACCTGATTTTCAACCTGCCGCAACGCGGATTTGAGGTATTGTATCGAACGAATTTTTTCGAATTTGAAAGCCGGCGTATCGATTTCATCCATTTCTTCGATCTGCTGCAGGGCGATTTCCAGTATTTTTTTCGCCATTGTGTTCAAATTTTTGTGAAGAGACATCATTGCCTGCGATACGGCGTGCATTCTAAGAATATATGGTTTGTATTGAAGAATCGACATCGGTTCATTTTCTTCGTTGACATAGTTCTCAACCAATTCGCAGATATCTAAATTGTGTTTCGTGTCCCTCGCAGTCCGCGTATAATCATTTACTTGGAAAAGATGCAGATACCGGTAATAATAGAGGATCCCTTCGTTTTGCAGCTCAAGGAAATTTTCCGGGGAAATAAAAAACCCCTCGTCGCTTCCGTGTTCAAGGACATATCCACTCAAGTTTTGATTAATGACTTCGAGCATGCTCTCTTTGTTTTCGGGGCGTGCTCCGTCCGGACGGCCGTCGAGCTCATACTGCTCAATTCCCATCGGCTGGCGGACCTGCATAACTTCCCGTGCATCATCAACCTTGATAACTCTTATGTTGTTTTCAGGATCGTAAGGCCAATCCTGCAATAATTCAGTAATATCTTTCGACATAAACCTATCTACTCCGGTTATAAATTTAATACTTTTTCGTCCGAATTTCTACAGCAAATTGACTTTGACACTCCATATAACTATAGTATCTCCATGGAATATACCAAGATTATCTCCCTCGGCGGATCGATTGTAGCTCCCGCCGCCGTAGACCGCGGGCTCCTCAAAGAACTCAAAACCGCGGTAGAGGAATATCTAAACGGCGGCGAGGGTCGACGGCTTATTTTTATCGTCGGCGGCGGCGGACCCGCCCGTGCATATCAGGAAGCGTACAGGGAAATCGTGGAAGCGCCCGATAACGATATGCAGGATTGGATCGGCATTTCCGCCACGAGACTGAACGCACAGCTTCTTGCGGGAATTTTTCAGCATTTCTGCTTGGACCCGGTCGTGACCGACCCGACTGCCGATTTTTCCTTCAACGGCAGAATATTGGTGGCAGCGGGATGGAAACCGGGGTTTTCCACCGACTTCGACGCGGTCCTTCTTGCAGAACGTTTCGGCGCGGATACGGTGATTAATCTATCCAATATTACAAAGGTCTATTCCGACGACCCGAAAAAGAACCCGGATGCCAAACCCCTCGACACAATCACCTGGAAGGAGTTTATAAAACTCGTCGGGGAAGAATGGTCCCCCGGGAAAAACCTTCCCTTCGACCCGATAGCAACGAAAAAAGCGTCTCAACTAGGATTACGGGTCATTGTAGCTTCCGGAAGAGACACTTCCAATATACGCGCAATCTTAGAGGAGCAGGATTTCGAAGGAACTTTAATCGGTGTATAAGCGCGTCCTTTCCTTACCAGCGGATCAAATTCCCGCCGTAGGTAAGCCCACCGCCGAATCCTACGGTGATGATCAAATCACCGCGGTTCAACACCCCCTTTCCAAGCATTTCGTCTAAGGCAATGGGAATACTCGCGGCGGATGTGTTGGCATATTCATCAATATTCACGTAGAATTTTTCAAGCGGGACTCCGAGACGTTTAGCGGAGGCCGCGATAATCCGGATATTCGCCTGATGCGGGACAATATATGTAACGTCCTCTAAGGTGATGTTGTTTCGTTCCAAGATGCTTTCGATAATGTCGCATAGGGCGCGGACCGCAAAGGTATAGACCCGCCGGCCGTTCATCTTCAGGTAGATGTCCTCATGGTTTGTTTTTTCCATGTGGAAGGTAGTACGGGACCCACCGGTCTCCCTCTTCAGGTGCTGGGCCCCCGCGCCCTCGGCTTTGAGGACCGAATCGATAATGCAGCTCACATCGTTCTCCCTGTTTTCCCGGACCAGCGCCGCGCCGGCCCCGTCTCCGAACAGGACACAGTCCCGGTCCGACCAATCCACGATTGTAGACATTGTTTCCGCACCGATGACAAGAACATTTTTTGAAGAACCGGCAAGAATGAAGTTCTTTGCCGTCTCGAGTCCGTATATGAAACTCGTACAAGCCGCTAAAAGGTCCATCGCGGCCGCGTTTACCGCCCCTATTTTGTCTTGGATCACGCAGGCGGTAGACGGAAACCCCGGATAATCAGGTGAAGCAGACCCGAGAATGATCAAATCGATGTCTTCCGCCTTTAACTGGGTTTCTTCCATCACCATTTTTGCGGCTTCTATGCCTAAATCGGAAGATGCTACATCTTCCGCCGCAATATGCCGATATTTAATACCTGTATGGGAAACAATCCATTCGTCTGTCGTGTCAACGGTTTTCGTAAGTTCTTCGTTGGATACTCGCTTCGGGGGAACGTAAGACTTAAGGGAATGGATATATATATTCATGCAGTAACTCCTTAACTATAACGTTCAACTAATTGATGGACTATAAGGCATACAATTTGGATGGTCAAGAGTTTTGACAAATAGGGGCTAAAAAGATACCATTGTGGACTGGAGTGAATAATGAGCCTGATCGGCGTAATAAGCAGTGATGAAGGTCTCAACGAAAGGATATCTTCCGAATATGAGGCAGTGGAACAGGAATCCTTTATTCTCAGATTCCTCAATTCCCAAAAAGCCGCGCTGGAATTTCTTAATTTCGACTTGCCGGAACTGGTTGTCATCAATTTCGCCGACAAAAACTTCGATTTCCCCTCCCTGATGCTCGCAGTTCGAAAAGATTCATGGCTTCACAATTTCGGCATTATCGGTTTTTTCGATCACAACACCCGGGACGAAGACGAGATGCTTTCCACTTACAAGGAGCTCAACATTCTCGCCATGCTCGATATTCCCCGACTCCACTCCCATCTGGTTAAATGTACACAAATTATCGAGCAGAACCGGCAAATAATCTTTCAACGGGAGTTGGAAGACAAACTGCTCGAAAAGGCTTCGAGTTCCTTCTCAATTGAAAACGACCTGCCGGCGACCAGTGTGTACGCGAGCATTGCGGCCACGACCCTGCTTCAGCGGGGATATATCAAACCGGACGCGAAAATGCATCTGCAGCTCTGCCTATCTGAGCTCCTGGTAAACGCCGTAGAACACGGAAACTGCGGAATCACCTTTGAAGAAAAAACAAAAGCCCTCGATGAGGGAATAAGCATGGTGGAGCTGGTGCAGGAAAAATGTTCGGACCCTCAAATAGCCGGGAAAAGGGTCCATTTCGAGTGGGAAATTCAGGAGGACTTTACAAAATTTACCGTTGCGGATGAAGGAAAAGGGTTCGACGTCCATAGATTAAAAGAAAAAATCTCATCCGAAGGGCCCCTCGCGCTGCACGGCAGAGGAATACGCCTTGCCAGACATTTTGCGCGGAAACTGATGTATAATAAAAAGGGCAACATGGTTGTTCTCATCATAGAACACGACAAAACCGCGGCGAAAGATATGCCCGAAGGCTTTTCTACCGAGGAAATTATCTCGGTCAAGAAAGGCGACGTTATCTTCCGGGAGCAAGAGAGCAGTAATTATCTCTATTATATAGCGAGCGGCCGGTTCAGCGTGTATCACAACTCGACTATCGTGGGAAGCCTCGGCCCTGAGGATATCTTTATGGGGGAAATGTCCTTTCTTTTAAACAACAGACGGAGCGCCACGGTGATTGCCGATACCGAAGGAAAGCTGATAAAAATCACCAGGCGGTCGTTTGTATCGGTGATTAAAGACTATCCCCACTACGGAATATTTCTGTCGAAACTGCTGGCCCGCAAATTGGTACGCGCGAATATTCGCAATGCCGAATTACCGGACTCCCGGCAGGTCCGGATAGAAAGCGTTTAATAGAAGGCGTTTAAAATCGAACTATCCGCTTAAGAGCGGGACCACCGCCAAGAGCACACCCGCGGCCACCGCCGAGCCGATGACCCCTGCCACATTCGGTCCCATAGCATGCATAAGGAGATAGTTTTGGGGGTTCGCCCTTTGTCCGACCTTGTTTACAACCCGGGCGGCCATCGGCACGGCGGACACGCCCGCGGCCCCGATGAGCGGATTGATCGGCTTCTTCGAGATCTTGTTCATCAGCTTTGCCAGCAAGACCCCGGTCGCGGTGCCGATGACAAAGGCCACGAGGCCGAGGAGGAGAATTGCGATGGTTTCCAGCCGTAAGAATTTATCCGCCTGGAGCTTCGAACCGACCGCAAGGCCGAGCATGATGGTTACGATATTCATGAGCTCATTCGAAGCCGCCTTAGAAAGCCGTTCCGTAACTCCGCACTCTTTTATCAGATTGCCGAACATCAACGCCCCGATAAGGGGAGTGGCGCTCGGCAGAAGGATTATGCAGAGGCCTAGGACGGCAAGGGGGAAAATAATCCTTTCCGCCTTGGAAACGGGCCGCAGCTGTTCCATCTTGATCTGTCGTTCATCCTTTGTTGTCAATAAACGCATAATCGGCGGTTGGATAATCGGCACCAATGCCATATAGGAATAGGCTGCAACCGCAATGGCACCTAACAATTGGGGCGACAATTTGGAAGCGGTAAATATTGCAGTGGGCCCGTCGGCACCGCCGATAATACCGATGGAGGCGGCGTCACTCAGGGTGAAGTGCAAAAGCCCGCCGCCGCCGAAAGCCTGGCTTAAGCCAAGGGCCCCGAGCAGGGTGGTAAAGATACCGAATTGAGCCGCCGCGCCGAGAAAAGCGGTCTTCGGGTTCGCCAAAAGGGGCCCGAAGTCGGTCAGAGCGCCGACTCCCATAAAAATAAGCAGAGGAAAGAGGCCGCTCTCAATGCCGAAACCGTATATTTGACCGATAAACCCGCCGAATTTCGTAATCACCTCTTGTCCGGCCACCGAAGTAACCGTCAATTTCGCTATTTCAGCGAGGGGAATGTTGGAAAGAATACCGCCGAACCCGATAGGAACTAAAAGGAGAGGCTCAAATCCCTTCTTAATGGCGAGATAGATGAGCACAATACCGACCAGGATCATCACCCCCTGGCCCCAGGTAAAATTGATCGCTCCAATCGTTTCTATAAAGCTGCCCAGCGCCTTTCCTAAGTTCATTTCTTTTTCCGGCCTCTCTTAGGATATAGTTGCGAGAAGGGTGCCCGCCGGCACCTGGTCGCCCTGTTTTACCTCGATCGATTTTACCGTACCGGCGGCGGGTGAAAAAATTTCGGTTTCCATCTTCATCGATTCAAGGACCATCAACACATCATTTTCCTGTACCTGTGAACCGGGCTCTGCAACAATGCGCAGGACCAGTCCCGGTAACGGTGCTTCAACTTTCTGGACCGCCCCGCCTTCCGCCTGTTTCGGCGCGGCTTCTTTGCCCCCCGCGGCCTGTGCTCCGGCTGTCTGCGGTACCGCCCCTGTCCCGGACGGTTTTGTTCCGGCCGGCCGCGCTCCGGAAGGCCTAGCCGCGGGTTTCGGCACCCGAGCTTTTCGCCCACCGGCAGACGCGGCCGGTTTGGCCGCTCCCGCACCCT
>CAYWIK010000033.1:17397-21729 GCA_964458315.1 uncultured Spirochaetales bacterium
ACCCGAGCTTTTCGCCCACCGGCAGACGCGGCCGGTTTGGCCGCTCCCGCACCCTGAGCCGGAGCCGCGCCCTCGGCGACATCGACATCGTAGGCGACGCCGTTTACTACCGCCTGGTTTCCTTCTAGATGAACATTGTATGGAGAACCGTTGATGTAGACCGTATAATCGGTGGCAGCTTCGGAGGGAGCTGCTTCTTTCTCTTCTTTGGGCGCCTCTTTCTCTTCAGAGATCTTCCGTACGTTTGTTTTCGCCTCTCCTTTGAGGAATGTAATCCCTTTTTCTTTGCAGGTCGCGGCAATGAATATATTTTCATCTGTAACAGGAAGGTCCGCTTCCTCGAGCATCTTTTTAGCAGCTTCAGATCCTTTTTTTGGATCTTCGTCGTTAATGTCAACAACCTTTTTCGTGGTCGGTTCTAGTTTCAACTGCTCCTGTGCAAGCTTTACGATTTCCGGGTCCGGATCAATCGGGGTCTTGCCGAAATAGCCGAGGACCATCTTCCCGTATCCTTCGGCGATTTTCTTCCACGGCCCGATCATAACGTTGTTGAAAGCCTGCTGGAAATAAAACTGAGACACCGGGGTAACGGACGTACCGAAACCTCCCCGTTCTACGACTTCACCCATGGCCGCGGCAACTTCCGCATACCGGTCAAGCATACCATTGTCCCTCATCATCTGGGTGTTGGCGGTCAGAGCACCGCCGGGCATCGGTGAAAAGGGAATAAGAGGCTCTACCGCCTTGGCCTCGGGCGGTACAAAATAATCTTTCATGCAATCTTTGAATACCTCTTCGGCCTTCATGATTTTGTTGATGTCCACTCCTAAATCGAACTCAGTCCCGCGGAGGGCGTGCCACATGGTGATAACGTCGGGCTGACAAGTTCCGCCGGAAACCGGAGCAAAGGAGAGATCGATCTGATCGGCCCCGCCTTCCAAAGCCGCTTTGTTTTGGAGTACGCTGATTCCGGCTGTTTCATGAGTGTGAAAACTGATGTGGGGCTCCTTTCCTAAGAGCTCCCTTCCCTTTTTAACGGTTTCATAGACGGTGGCGGGGGTCGCGGTACCCGAAGCGTCTTTGAAACATACGGAATCGTAGGGGATTCCGGCATCGATAATGCTTTTCAGGGTATCGATATAGAACTCAGGCGTATGCGAACCGGAAGCACTCGGCGGAAGGGCCATCATGGTGACACATACCTCGTGGCGCAGACCGGCGTCGGCAATGCACTGCCCGCTGTAAATCAAATTGTTTACATCATTCAGCGCATCGAAATTCCTGATGGTAGAAATTCCGTGTTTCTTAAACATTTCAGCGTGTAATTTGATGATGTCCCTCGACTGGGAATCGAGTCCGACTACATTTACTCCCCGGGAGAGGGTCTGCAAGTCGGCGTCCTTTCCCGCAGCTTTACGGAAAGAGTCCATCATATCGAAGGCGTCTTCGTTGCAGTAAAAATAGAGAGACTGAAACCGAGCTCCGCCTCCCGCTTCAAAGTGAGTTACCCCCGCATCGGCTGCTGCTTCTACAGCCGGGAGAAAATCCTTGGTAAAAACCCGCGCTCCGAAAGCAGACTGAAATCCGTCCCGGAATGCTGTTACCATAAAGTGTACTTTCTTCTTCATTTGCCCGTCCTTTGATTCAATTATTTTTATAGGACCACGCTGCCGCAACCGCGGCGGCGATCTCCCGATATCTTTCTCGCGGAACCGCTCCCCCTTTGGAAGCTATAACGGCAATGGCCGCGGCGATGTCCTCCCGTCCTTTTCCTGCTCGCAGGTACGCCCCGATCGCCGCTGCTACTTCCGGACTTGCCGATCCTGCCGCCGCTGCTTCCGTTTCCGGAGCGCCCTCGCCCGTAACCGCGGCCCGCTCTGCACCCGCTTCTTTTGTTTCGGTTTCGTCTGCTTTCGACCCGGCAGCGCCCCGGCGTTTATTTTCGACCCGGCGGATGATGCCGGACATCACAACCATAACCGTAACGAGAAGCGCTAGAAATGTAAAAACGATAGCCATTCCGAGAATTGTAAGGGTCAGACCCTGTTCCAGCACGCAATTTCTCCTGTAAAAATATCTTACCTGGAATCCGCCTAAGCCGTTGTGCGGGCAACATACCGCAGCATTCGTCAGCATCGTCATATTAAAGAGATTGGACAAATATTGCAATAGGTGTCGTTAAGAAGAGGCAATGAAATAAAACAGTATATGGGGTACACTTAAACAGCTATGGTGCCGCGGCTTTCTAAATCCAAATATCTCTCAGGCTTGCAGTGTGTAAAGAAGCTGTGGCTCAGTATCTATGCCCCTGACAAGGCATCTCCCCTCAGGCCGTTTCAGGAGATGGTCCTCAGCCGCGGCACCGATGTCGGGGAACTGGCCAGGAAACGTTTTCCGGCGGGGAAACTGGTGGAAGCACCTTACTACGAAATCGAAAAGGCCCTCGAGGAAACATCCGTACTTTTAGACGAATTATCGGAAGAGCCGAAAGGCGCTCTTTTTGAGCCCGCATTTCTTTTTAACAATATTTTTGTCAGGGTCGATGTGCTTCGAAAACGCGACTTACGGAAGTGGGACATCATCGAAGTAAAATCGACTTTGGATGTACAGGACATTCAGCTTCCGGATGCAGCGGTGCAGCGGTTCGTCGTCCAGGGCTCCGGCTTAGATATAGGAAAAACCTGCATCATGCATCTGGACCGGGAGTGCGAATATCCGGACCTGTCCGATCTCTTTGTGATCGAAGAGGTTGACGAACTTATTTGGGAAGAGCTCGAGGCTGTTCCGGCTGCCGCAGAAACCTTTCTCGAAGTGATTGCACGCGCTAAAGAACCGGACATTCCGATCGGCGATCACTGCAACGAACCGTATGAATGCCAATTTAAAGCGTACTGCTGGCAGTCTGTCCCGTCCCCGTCGATTTTCAACATCCGGAGATTAAACCGCGGGCGGAAGAAGGAACTGATTGAAAAAGGGATTTTAGGTGCCAAAGAAATCCCCCCGGAGTATCCCCTGGCACCGCAGGAAATGAAACAGGTAGAGATGTACAGAAAGGGTGCTCCGGAAATAGAGACCGAAAAAATCGAGGCGGAACTCCGAAGGCTGAGTTTTCCCCTCTATTTCCTCGATTTTGAGACCGACAATCCGGCGGTGCCCCGCTACGAGGGTACCCGGCCGTATCAGCAGGTCCCCTTCCAGTACAGCCTCCACATTCTTGCAGCCGACGGCGGTCTTGAGCACCGGGAATACCTTCATACCGATACAAGCGATCCGAGAAGGCCCCTCGCCGAGCGGCTGATCCGGGACTTAGAGAGCAACGGCCGGGAGACAATTATCGCCTACTATGCGGTATTTGAAAAAAATGTAATCCGAGGGCTTGCCGGACTATTCCCGGATTTAGCAGATGAGCTGCTGCGCACCCTTCCCCGTTTTTGGGACCTGCTGGATATTTTTAAGAAATATTATCGCCACCCCAAGTTTTTAGGTTCCAATTCCCTCAAGTCGGTTCTTCCGGTTATCGTCCCTGAAATGAGCTACGCCGCCATGGATGTGCAGAACGGTCCGGAAGCCCAGCTTGCATGGAACGCTCTGATCAATGACGAAACACCCTCGGAGGAAAAAGAACAGATCGAGGAAGGTTTACGGATATACTGCCGCCAGGACACAATGGCAATGGTAGAAATATATCGCCGGCTTCTTTCCATGGTGCAGGCCATGGTGCGGGCGAATTATCTGTTTCCGATGTAAATCGGATTTGTGACCGCAAGGGTCTCTCCCATAAGTGCACTCGGTACCGGCGCCGCTTCAGTTCTGCCGTAAAGCTCCGCCCGATAGAAACCGGGGCCTTCCGGCATATCGGTGACGATTATCCACGGCTTTCGGGCAGGGCGGAGAGCGCTCTCCATGAAACGCTTTCCGTTTTTGTAGAGAATGATGTCGTAGGTTTCCCAGGACCTGTAGGGTTTCTCCCTCCGCGGGTGTAATAGGCCCAACTTTAGAGTAACCGCCTGCCCTGCTTTCACCGTATCACCCATCATCGCTTCAAAAACCCCGTCACCGTCGGTATCGGCTGTAAGTTCGAGACGGCCCGTTTCCGGGGCCGCGCTTATCGTGACCCTGCCTTTTTTTATTCCTTCGAGAATTCCTTCAGGCGTCGGTTCCTTTGCAAAGACCCAGGTGACGGGATGTCCATGGGGGTTGATATTCCGCTGATATCCTTTCAATTGATGATTATCGCTCCCCCCGATGCCCGGAACATGCAATCCTTGAAGCAGCGCCTCCTGCCAAAAATGCTCGACAGCTAACCGGTTTTTTCCGGGCAGATAAAACGGA
>CAYWIK010000034.1:0-21137 GCA_964458315.1 uncultured Spirochaetales bacterium
ACATATAGTTTTAAACAAACTCTTAATATTCAAGAGGCAACATGACGAACAACGACATTGTACCAGGATTTGATGAGGAAAAGGACGAAAGCCTAAAAATTCGTCTACAAAAGGTAGATAGCGTAGAAGGCTGTTTGGTTCTATACCTAACCGGTTATATTGACACATACAATTCGAACTTCTTTCAGAAACGGGTTACCAAGGCAATCGAGGCCAATTATGTACGGCTTATTTTCAACTGCAGCGGTCTCAACTATGTTTCCAGTACGGGTATCGGCTCGTTCACCGCGTTTCTGAAAGCCGTAAAACCGCGGGGAGGGGACCTTGTACTGATGGAAATTCAGCCGAAGGTCTACGAGGTCTTTCAGCTCCTTGGGTTTTCACAGTTCTTCAATATTAAAGACTCCCTCGAAGAAGCTGTGGATTTTTTCGTAAAGGGCGGGCAAACCGGAAGTACCAACGTGTTTCCAAAGATTTTCAAATGCCCTATTTGCTCAAAAAAACTCAAAGCTACGAAAGCCGGAAGATTTCGCTGCTCCGAATGTAAAACGATCCTTGCGATCGACAATACCGGCCAAGTATTTCTGGGATAGCCGGTATTCCTCACCGGCCGGTGTACGAAAGTAATCTCAAAATTAACATCATTACCAAAGATAATTATTTAAAACACGCTCTTCTCGATTATTTCTCCCCTTTCAACGAAATCGTTCTGCAGATAACTCCCGAACCTCTCCCGGAATCCACTACAGACTTATATCTTGTTCCTGCAGAAAACACGGCGGGTCTCTTCGGAGAAACATCCGGTCGGCCTAAAACGTGGCTGCCGGTAATCTGCCACGGGCCGGAACAGATGCTCAGCCGGGCGTATCTGCAGGGGTGTATCGATTATTTAAAAACGCCCTGGCTTCCGGAAGAACTCTATTACCGGGTTTGCTATGCAGGACATACAAGATTCCGGAGTTTTTTCTGGCGGAATATCTCCTTTTCACCCTTTCAGGCTGTATTGAAGAAACAAATTATCGAACTTTCAAAACAAGAATACACGGTGTTTTATATCCTCAAGAATAATCCGGGGCAGGCCGTTTCCCGCAGAGCTCTTGCATACGCCCTGTGGGACCGGGAACGCCCGGGAAGCAGGGCCGTCGATATGCACATCTCCGCTCTGCGCAAAAAAATCGGCGGACTTATAGAAGAAGAGGTCATATACACCATCCACGGAGAGGGATACATGCTCAAGCCGGATTTTTAATATTGTCATATTCACCCTCATTTGATACATTTTGATTCTGTGAAAAACAGTATTCTTCTACCTGTATTTTTCCTTCTATTCCTTCTCGCCGCATTTTTCTCTCTTCTGTGTATTCGTTCCGTCGTTTTCCTCCTTCTTCACTACCAGCCGGGTACCGGAATCCAATTCTCCCTTATTCGTTATAATTTTTTTTACTTGTGTAAGCAAATATGTCCCTTTGCGGTACTCTTCGCCCTTGTGCTGCTCTATATTCGCTGGTCGAGAAAACCGGGAAACATCGCCGCCTACTTCCTCGTATTCATTATCGCGGGAGCGGCATGGTTCGGAGGAATCGGGCTTTTTGCCCCCCATGGTGAAGATATCAAAAACGAAACAGCCAATCCATTTTTCCCCGGCACCATTCACCGCTTAGAAAATGCGGATGTATATGCATTTGAAACCAAATCCGGCAACCTCATTCATCCTGTCTTTGTCTATAAACAGGAAGAAGCAGACGGTCCGCCCCAGGTACGAGCAGTTGAAACCTTAGAACTGGATTTCGAACAAAACCGGCTCGTAACACCTCGGGGACTGCCTCCGATTCCTATAAAACCGGTCCATCCGGTAATTTCTCCCGTGGTTACGGTCCGGGGATTCGCAAAAAACCTGCTTGCCGAATCAATCATTTTTGAAAAGGAAATTTACCGGCTCTATGATCGGCACAGAGGCCGCTTTATTCTTATTTCGGCCGCTGTTTTAGGATTTTTCATTTTTGGAAGCATTATCACCAGGATAAGCCAGGTCCCGCTATTCAAGATATGCGGGGCGATTCTCCTCTTCCGGCTTTTTTTCAGCCTCTTTCGGCAATTTTTCAACGGAACCGCAAAAGAAATGATTGATTTTTTCATAAAAATCGATCTTTATCACCCTCTCATCGGCATAGGATATGCAGCCGCAATCTTCTTTTTGTTTACTTTGAGCTTCCATCTGCGGAGTCGAAGGAGCAGCCGGGGAGAAGCACTGCCGTGAACCGAAAAACCGCGCATCCCGGGAGAAAATTAACCGGTGTTCTCATCGGCGCTTATTTGACCGCCTTCGCGGTGTTTCTTATCGCTGCAATCATTTCCTTTCCAGGAAGCGGCATCCTTCAGAGCTTCCGCGGAGGATGGATTTTCACGAGGACGGCCGCGCTTTTCATTACTTTTTTCATTCCGGTACAGTGCGCAGCCATTCTTGTGGTCCACGCCCTCTTCCCCGGTTATATGCGGAACACCAGCGGTAAATTTTCCTCCTATATCATTCTCTTCGTAAGCCTTATGATCGTGTACACCCTCGGATCTGAAATTGCGTATCCGAAATTGATGCAGGTCCAAAACGGATACCGCTATCAAACGGAAACCGCTCAAGAATTCGCAAAGGCAGCAATGGAAGCAAAAAGCGAGGGAAACTACGATCTAGGGGTACAGCACTTGGAAAAATACGCGGCCCTCGATCCCAACAACCAGAGGATGGAACAGGAACTGAGCAAAATGAAACGGGAAGCCGCGGCCCGCCGAAATCGAGGCGGGACCGCTCAGGAGAATGTCGAAGAGACCGGAAAAATGATCAGGGAAATGACCGGAGAAGAAATGTACGCCGTGGCTGAGGAGTTTTTGGAAAAAGAAGATTTTTCATCCGCATATTATTATGCAGCCCTGGCGTTAAAATTAGGATTTGACGAAGCTCGGGAAATACGGGAAGCGGCATGGAAGCGGCTTCAGTCCCCCCTTCCCGAACCGGAGTACCGGGAAAGAAGCGCCCTGTTCGAAGAAAAATCGGAAGGACGGACCGCTCTTACCATGGGAAATCCCCTCGAGGCTTACTATTTATTTACACGCCTTAAAGAACAATTTCCGGAGGATCCGGAAATAGCACACTATCTTTCACTCAGTACGGAGGCCATAGAGGATTCCGTATTTTTCTTAGACGAAACGCTCCAAGTCCTTATTTATCCCGGATATGAGGGGATTTTCTTTTCCCATACTCCGGAAGAGGGTACCGAAGAACTGTACCGAATCCGGAGAGTCGTGCATGCCGCAAATGGTATCTATCTGCAGGACTTTGAAATGATGACGTTCAGGACCGAAGACCGTCATATTTTAAAGCACATTACCGCTCCTTACGGGAAAACGACGGAAGGACGAATTCTCTTGAGATGCGTAGACCGTGAAAACGAAGCAATTCAGTTTCTCCCGACCGTTCTCATCCCGGAAGGTGAAACGGATGCTCCGGGCGCTGTGGAGCTCCCAATCGAACCTGAAAAGCTCTATCTTTTCTCCATCGAAATCGAGGAACTGCCCGACCAGAACTTTGCCCGGTTGTGGGAGCTCTTTCGGCTCTGGCCGGACCACGGATATAGAAAAGAGCCGGTTTTAATCGAAATGCTCATGCGGCTTCTCTATCCTTTCAGCTTCTTAATTTTCTCTCTCTTTTCTTTAGGAATCGGACTCAAAGCGCGTCATCGTATGGTTAAACTTCCCGCAGGAGCGTACCTCCTTATTCCCCTTGTCCCGGTCCTGTTCTACTATATTATGCAGGGTTTTTATTATATCAACCGTGTGTTTCTAGGACTCATGCTCCTGTGGAGCGGGGGCCCCATATCCCTGGCCGCTTTGGGTGCGGTGCAGGGAGCCCTTCTCCTCGGGTCCATCGCATATGCCATGTCGAATTTTAAAAAATGATCTTTTTTTTAGGTAAAATTATCTGTGCGGCGGGCGGTTATTTTTCAGGATTGGGTATTGCCGGGGCCGTTATCGGCTTGATCGTCGGTCATTTTATCGATGAAATCGTCCTGCATCTCCGCAATCTCCATCGATTGAAGAAATTTTATCAAGACCCTGATTCTACCAATCTCGGAGGCAGCAACCTCGTTTCTGTTGTCACCGCTTCCATACTCTATTCCTTCATGACCGAAACCGGAAAGAACAGTGAAAGAGAGCGGGAAACAGTCAAACAGCTCCTCGTCCGCCACCTCGGGTTCGGGCTCCGGGACATATTTTTCATTCAAAAATGTATCGACCATCTGTCCGAAGCAGATTTGGAAAACCGGGGCCAAACCCTCTACTTTGTACAAATTTTCCGCTATCACGCCGAATACCGGACCCGGCTCAGGCTTGCAAAGCTCCTTTCGCTTTTTACAAGTATTACCGAGGCACAACTGCTGTTAGCTGTCTTCGAAAACCTGGAGCTCAGGTCCGAAGATAAGGAGCATCTTCTTCGCGGAATGGAAGGAATTGTCCGGGACTATGAAACCCTCGGTGTCAAAATCAAGGCCTCTTCAGGGGAAATAAAACGAAAATTCAGGCAGCTTGCGACAAAGTATCATCCCGACCGCGCGGCAAATCGTTCGAAGGAGGAAATCCGGGAGGCCGAGCAGCGGTTTATCGAAATCAAAGCGGCGTATGACAATATTATGAAATCGAGGCGGAAGCGGGGCGGATAACTGAACTCGAATCCGGCCTCTGCCTGATCAATCCTTCTCTCTTTTGATGTGTGCCCCTAATGATTTGAGCCGGGGAATCAAACGTTCATATCCCCGCTCTATCTGATACACATTTCGTATAACGCTCTTGCCCTCCGCACAGAGGGCGGCGATCACCATCGCCATACCGGCCCGCACATCAGGAGAAACAAGGTCCGACCCGGTAAGCCGGCAAGGGCCGCTTACCACTGCGCGGTGAGGGTCGCATAAAATAATCCGCGCGCTCATACCGATCAGTTTGTCCACAAAAAACATCCTGGATTCGAACATTTTTTCATGAATAAGGACCGTTCCTTCCACCTGGGTTGCCACAACGGTGATGATGCTGATTAAGTCGGGCGGAAATCCCGGCCAGGGGGCGTCATCGATTTTCGGCACCATTCCGCCCATATCCGGAACGACCCGCAGGTCCTGCCCGGAGGAAATAAAAATATTGTTTCCCTCCGCTTCCCAGTGTATTCCAAGCTTATGAAAAGCGATTTTCGTCATACGAAGATGTTCCGGGCCGGCGTTCTCGATCTCTACTTCGCCGCGGCATACAGCCGCCAGCCCGATAAAGGAGCCCACCTCCATGAAGTCCGGCCCGATTTCAAAATCGCAGCCGTTTAAATTTTTTACTCCTTCGATGGTAAGGATATTGGACCCGATTCCGCTGATCTTCGCTCCCATGCAGCAGAGCATATTACAAAGGTCCTGCACATGAGGTTCAGAAGCCGCGTTTTGGATTACCGTTTTTCCGGAGGCGAGTACCGCCGCCATCACCGCATTCTCGGTCGCCGTTACAGACGCCTCGTCGAGAAAAAGATCGACCCCCACGAGTTTGTTGGCCGACAATTTAAACATTCCATCTATCTCTACCCGGACCCCCAGATCGGAAAAAGCAAGAAAGTGCGTATCCAGGCGCCTTCTGCCGATAACATCCCCTCCGGGGGGAGGCAGATGGACTTTCCCCAGGCGGGCAAGAAGCGGTCCGGCAAACAGGATCGAGGCCCGGATATGCTTGGCATGGTCGGCGGGTATTTCATGGCTTTTTATATTTTTGGTCTGAATTTCGTATACGCCGTTTTTGGTTCTCTTCACCTCGGCCCCGAGGGCCGACATGATTTCGAGCATGACCCGTACATCCTCGATTTCAGGGACATTACGCAATGTAATCTTCTCATCGGTGAGTAATGCTGCCGCAATACAGGGCAAAGCAGCATTTTTATTGCCGCTGGCCCGGATTTTACCTTTTATCGGAAAGCTGCCGTCGATTATATACATGTTCGTGACTCATTATAAAGCTGAAGGGTGGATTCTGGAAGGGGTTTTCGAGTAATAAAATCCTCGATATATAGACAAATTCTCCCTCCTCCGCAATAACGCGCACCCGAAGAGGAAAAATATAATTTCCGTGTTCGGTCCTCTGAAAGGGGTTCTCGAGTAGATCCGGAAAAATTACGTCTTCGATGCGGAGTTGCGAAAGGGAAAGCCCTTTTTCCTCATCCTCCGGTTCTCCGAGGACGGTAAATATCCGCTGCAATGTCTCTTCCGGCTCCAAAGCTTTTTTCTTGTACCACCGGACCCTTTCCTTGGAAAGGGCGTGATCGAAAAAAAGTTTCCACTTCCCTTCGATCATGTATTCCCGGACATGGTCAAGGAAAGAATTCAATTTTCTCAACACATTTGTAACCTTGTATTCCAGAAAAGTTTCCCCATTCCACCGAAACCAGGTTATATATGTTTCATATCCCATACCTTCTTCAAAACTCTTTTCAAAACGAAGGACATCGAGAAAACCGTCTTCGTCTATGTCACGGATCTCATGGTGTGAAGAGAGCGTTTCGCGGAGGGTGAATCTTCCGGGCTTATCGCCGTTAAAAAAAAGCCACTCTTTAACCGAGCCCTCATGAGACTGGAAAGAAACGGAAATCGTATAAGGACCGCTGCCGCCGGGGGCAAGGGAAATTTCTTCAAACCCCTCCAGCACTACCCGTTCACCAAGGTCGACGGTATATTGCTCCCTTAATGTACCCTGTTCCTGAAAAAAGACCTTTACCATACAGCCGAAGGATTCGGCGTCCGGAGAATAGAGGCGAGTAAAATCGGAAAGCCGTTCCAGGGCCGCCGGGCTTTCAACTTCTGTATCGGTCCGGATGAAGAGGGAAACCGCGTCGGAATAGCCGTTTTCGTTTATATCGTGGAGCAGCACCATCGGTTCCGCGTCTTTCTCAAGGGGGCGCGATTCATCCTTTTCGTCCTTTCCATCCTTGCCTTCGAGGGAAATGAGCCGCCGAATATCGCTGAGAGAAAGCTGTGAGACCTCTTTTTCCGTAATATCTTCTGCTTCAGGTTTTTCAGAGGGCTTACGGTCCCTTTCCGATTCTTTTTGCTGCTCCGGAGCCTTCTTTATTTCCTCCTCTTTCTGCACCTCCTTATCTGCGGGTTCGGAATCTTCACGACCGGCGGCGGACAGCCCGGATTCCGGCCCTTCTTCCTGCCGGTCCTGTTTCCGGCCCCCGGAATCGGAGATACACCCGTAGGCCATAATTGAGAAGATAAGAAGCAGGAGAAATTTCCCCTTCATAAGGGGAATATAGCAGGGAAGCACCGATTTTTCCATTACTTTTTTACTCCGGGGATAGTAAAAAAAAAGAAAAACAGGTATTAATATGGCCATGAAAATTTGTAAATTCGGCGGGAGCTCCCTGGCGGACGGGGAAAGAATCAAGAGGGTTTCAAACATCGTTTTGGAAAAACAGAAAGACGGTCCGGTTACGGTTGTCCTTTCGGCAATGAAAGGAATAACGGACAAACTTCTTGAAACAGCCGAACTCGCGGAAAAAGGAAAAAAGGAATATCAAGAGCTTATCCGTGAAATCCGGCAAACCCATGAAACTGCCGTCAGCGTTCTGGCTGAAGGAAAACATGCCGATGAAATCAGGAAAAAAACGGGAGAACTGCTTACGGAGCTAGATACCATTACCAGGGGTATCGAACTGATTCATGAATGCTCACCGAGGAGTCTCGACCTCGTCGCCAGCTTCGGCGAACGGCTGAGCTGTACGCTTTTTACCTGGTATATATCATCCCTCGGTGTAGAAGCATGGATGCTCGATACGAGAGACGCCGTGGTCACGGACAACCACTACGGAAATGCTTCGGTTATCTTCAAACCGACATACGAAAACCTCGAAAACATGATAACCGGAAACAAAGGGACCCCGGTTATCACCGGATTTATCGGAAGGAGTGTAGACGGTTCCACAACGACCCTCGGGAGAAACGGGACCGACTATACCGCATCTTTAGCGGGCGCTGCAATTGGGGCGAAACAGGTGGAAATCTGGACAGACGTGGACGGAGTATTGAGTGCGGACCCCCGGTTAGTAGATAACGCCTTTGTTATACCGGAACTCAATTTCCAAGAGGCGATGGAACTCTCCTACTTCGGCGCCGAAGTTATCCACCCGTCGACCCTTATCCCCGCAGTGGAAAAGGACATACCCGTCTATATCAAAAACACCATGCATCCGGACGCTCCGGGCACCCGCATAGCCCGGCAGGTAATTCCCCATAAAAGGGAGATTACCGGTATCGCATCCATCGGCGATGTCTCCCTGGTGAATATCGAAGGGGGCGGCATGCTCGGGGTGCCTGGGATCGCCTCCCGGGTGTTTCACGCCCTCGGGAAGGCGGGAGTAAACGTCATCATGATATCCCAAGCATCATCGGAGCACAGCATCTGTATCGTGATCAGGAGCAAGGAAGCGAAGCGGGCGACCGCGGCTTTACAGGAAGAGCTTTGGCAGGAAATAGAATCCAAGATGATTGAGGGTTTCGATTTGATGAAAAATCTTGAAATTGTGGCGGTAATCGGTGAAAATATGCGGGGAAGACCTGGAATCTCGGGAAAACTGTTCAGCTCCCTCGGCGGTGCCGGAGTCAACGTACTGGCGATCGCCCAAGGTTCTTCCGAACGGAATATTTCTTTTGTTATTGAAGATAGAGATAAAAAACGCGCTTTAGAAACAATCCACCGCGCGTTTCTCGAGGAAGTATGAAGTTTTTAAGCACTCGAAACCCGGAACTGCGAGCCACCTTTGAAGAGGCGCTGTTTACCGGTTTGGCCCCGGACGGAGGTTTGTTCAATCCGGCGGAAACGCCGGACTTGACCGCGATATTCAACCGGTTTTCTCCGGATACCTCCTTTGTGGATATCGCTTCCGCGGTAACCGCGGAACTCTTTAAGGAGGAAATCGATCCGGAGACCGCCCGCAACCTCTGCGAACGCGCATTTACCTTCTCGCCGGAGCTGCGTTTTTTGGAAAACCGGCTTTCCCTTCTCGAACTGTATCACGGCCCCTCCTGCGCGTTTAAGGATTTCGGCGCGTCGTTTCTGGCGACTTCCATGGAACACTTTCTCGAAAAGGAACAGCGCACTGCGATTATCCTGACCGCCACCTCGGGCGATACGGGCAGCGCGGTAGCCAAGGCATTTCATGGGAAAAAAAACATATACGTGGTAATTCTCTACCCTTCCGGCAGGGTAAGCCCTCTGCAGGAGAAACAGCTTACCACGGTGGGAGACAATGTGGAGGCCCTGGAGGTGGAAGGAGCTTTCGACGACTGCCAGCGGATGGTCAAGGAAGCCTTCAATAATAAAGAGCTCCGCGCGCGCCTTCCGCTCACATCGGCCAATTCAATCAACCTCGGCCGGCTGCTTCCTCAATCATACTACTATATCTACGCATGGGCGCACCGCCCCGACCGCCACCTTCCGGTAACTTTTTGCGTGCCCAGCGGAAATTTCGGCAACCTCACCGCGGGAGTTCTTGCATGGAAATGGGGTCTTGAAGTAGAACGGTTCATTGCCGCAACCAATGCCAACGATGTGGTGCCGGAATATTTAAAAACCCGGGAATATAAACCCCGTCCTTCCGTCAGGACCTACTCTAATGCTATGGATGTAGGCGATCCCAGTAATTTTGAGCGCCTCCAGACAATTTTCGGCCGGAGCTGGGAAAAGATGCATGCCCAAATAAACGAAGAAGTGGTGACCGACAGCGAAACTCTCGAAGTGATTCGTGAGGTATACAAGCAGAGCGGAGCTTTCTTCGACCCGCATACGGCGGTCGGATACGCGGCTTCCAACCGGTATCGACACTCTTGCGGAGAGAAAAATGAACAGATAATCACCCTTTCTACCGCCCATCCAGGAAAATTCCTAGAAGTAGTAGAGGAAGCCACAGGCGCGCGTCCGAAACTCCCGGAGCAGCTTGCGGCCGCACTCGAGCTTCCGAAACAGTCTACCGTCATCGACAATCGTTTAGAGTCACTCTCGTCGTTTCTCCTTTCACATTACGAATAAAGTACGCAGAGGGCGGACACGCCTTCAAATGGGGGAATAGGTGCGGGAAATGCTGCCGTCTATTTCTCGAAAAGGGTTTTTCTTATTTTTTGTATATTTACGGTACGCTTTGCATGCCCGGTAATAGGCATCGAGCCCACGGTAGCTCGAGGCGACATCGCACCGAAAGAGCTCGAGGAGTTCCGGGAAATAGGGCGACAAAAGGGCCTCCTGAATCCGCCCGGGGGGGATTTTATCTAAAAAGGCAGGGAGCATGTGGTTCTGCACCAGAAAACGAACACGGTCTGCAAGTTCGTCGGAATAACCCAGCCTCCGTACAAATTTCGCTGCAGTGTAGGAACCGAGCTGTGCGTGGCGGTGAAACGGTCTGTCCTCCACCCTGTCTGCCTCCGGTTTGCCGATGTCGTGGAGAAGCAGCGCCAGGGAGAGGGGGAAGGAAGTGGTTTTCCGATAGGTGAAGGTTGCGAGCGTGTGCTGCCAACCGTTTCCTTCCGGGTGATATTCCTTAGAGTGGTCCACCGAATCAAGCCTTTCCAGCTCGGGCCAGTGGGCGTGAATAAAACCGCTTTCTTTAAGGACAGCAAGTCCTTCATCGGGAAACCTGCCGGTAAGAACGGAGGATAAAAGATACCGCTGGGAAGTGAGCGGAATTACTACTTCCGGGGGAGAAGGAAACCGGATACCTAAAGGATAGGAATAGTGAAACCTCGAAACGAGAATCGCAGTCTGCATCTGCCGGTCCCAGGAACCCGGTGTGTAATCAGCCGTGTATTCCAGCGTGTGTTCCCGAAGCAGCGGATAGATACCGAATCGATCGAGAAATTTGCGGCCGTGGATGTCGTATAAAAGGTTCATCTGAGGAAGCGGTTCTCTCCTCAGTTCCCGGACCGAATCTATGCAGCGGAGCATCAGACGCCTCCCCTCCACCGGAACAACAGCATCTGACTCGGGAATTCCGGGATAATCGACTTCGGGAAACATTTTTGCAACATCGATTAACGAGCCTTCTAAAACAGCGGTAATGTCCGGAGGAAAATCGTTTTTAAAAAAAAGATCGAGGGCGGAAACTCCGGAGAGAAAAAAAGATTGCTCTTTTTGCCGCAGCACTTCGATAAACCGCTTCACTCCTACAAAATACTTTCATTATCCGGTTCTGTCTATATGAAATTACCGGGGAGGAGCACTAGGCAGCTCTATTATAAAAATTGTACCTTTGCCGGGGAAACTCTCCACCTCGATTCTTCCTCCCTGCCGTTCGATAAGTTCTTTTGTAAGGATGAGCCCTAAGCCAGTCCCGCTTTCTCCCTCCGTACCGGCGGTTTTCCGCTTCACGTCAATCCGAAACAAACTATCAAGCTTTTCTTCCGTCATCCCCACCCCGGTGTCCCGAACGGAAATCCGCACCGCTTCTCCTGCCGGCTCCTCCCGGGATAAAACGGTAATAGTCCCTTGCCGGGGAGTGAATTTCCATGCGTTGGAGAGAAGATTGCGTAATACGGTTTGAAGCATGTTTCTGTCCGCCGTCACCGAATGTGCCGGGTCCGTACGCTCATGAAAAGCAATTTTTTTTTCGGAAAAGGAGCTTAAAAGGGAAGCGGAAGCATTTTCCACCGCGGTTTTCACGTTACAGCGGCCTATCCTGGTTTCGGCCCCGGATGTCTGCAGACGCGCCCATTCGAGGAGATTCTCTAAGAGCTGATATAGGCCTTCGGCGGTCTGATGCAGGAGTCCCGCAAGCTCTTGAATCCGTTTTTCCCCCCGGTCCGTGTTTTCCATAAGCATTTCAGTTCCGGTAAGAAAGGTCACCATGGGGTTTTTCAGATCATGTGCAAGGATGGAAAAGAACCGGTCTTTGTCCCGGACGAGCCGGTCGAGTTCTTCCTTTTGCCGCTTCAAGGTAAGATGAGTCCGGACCCTTGAAAGAAGCTCTTTCTCCTGGATGGGCTTGGTTATGTAATCCACCCCTCCCGCATCGAACCCGCGGACCTTACTCTCCACATCCGAAAGAGCGGTAATGAAAATAACCGGAATATCGGCAATTTGAGGCCTGGCCTTCAGCTCGCCGCAGGTCTCGAATCCATTCAGTCCGGGCATCATAATATCGAGGAGAATGATGTCCGGCACCGCCATCTCAGCCTGTGCTAACGCGGATTCGCCGTTATTCGCCACCAGGACTCGGTATCCGGCGGAAGTGAGTGAAGTAAACAAAACATCGAGGTTTGTCGGGTCGTCATCGACAATAAGAACAGTATTCTCCGGCATGCTTATCCGGCCGAGGCCTCCGGCTCTTTTTGAACAAGCGCTGCGGTGGGGCACACCTTAACGCACTCGCCGCAGCCGTCGCATTCAGTATTTACGAGAGACCGTCCGAAAGGCGCACGCATTCTGGTGACAAAACCTCTGCCGACAAAACTCAAAACATGCAGGCCCTTTACCTCCGCGCAGGCCCGCACACAGGAGCCGCAGCTGATGCATTTCCCCGTTTCCAGCTTAACCTCTTCGTGGGTGGAATCCTTATGGTATTCCCGCCGTGCACCGCGGAAAAGCCCCTGGTCCACCTGATAACGGGTGGCATACTCCCGAAGCTTACAATCCTCGATTCCGTCGCATCCGCATTCGAGGCACCGTTCCGCCTCCGCCCGTGCGGGATTGGAGGCAAAACCGGTTTCCACTTCCTCGAAAGTGGTGCACCGTGTTTTGTCCGGGATGACGGGCATATGAACGCGCGCCTTTTGTTCATACCCCTCGAAGACCGACTCGTCTACCTGATCGAGGGGGCCCATCGATGAGTTGAAATAAGTCGGCTCGCCGGACACTTTATCTCCCGAAAGATACTGGTTTACCGAATAGGCGGTTTTTCTGCCGTTTCCTACCGCCCGTACGGCGATGTCGGCGCCGGTATGGCAATCCCCGCAGGTAAAAATACCGGTCCTGCTTGTCTGGAAAGTCCGTTCATCCGCAACGATATTTCCCCTTCTGGAAATTTCTATCCCTAAATCCGCTATCCCTTCCGGGGCAACGTACTGACCGATAGCGCTGATCACGCTCGCAGGGTTGAGTTCATATTCCGAACCTTCGATCGGGACCGGGCGCCTTCTGCCGCTCTTGTCCGGTTCGCCGAGGCGCATTTTGGTGTTTTTTACCGCAAGCACCCCATTTTTCCGTTCAATTTTTACCGGAGCCGAAAGATATTCGATCTTTACCCCTTCATGCAGGGCTTCTTCGATCTCATATTCATGAGCGGGCATCTCTTTTCTCGTTCTGCGGTAGAGGATGGTTACCCGGGCGCCCTTTCGTACCGCTGAACGTGCACAGTCAATAGCGGTGTTTCCGCCGCCTACGACAAGTACATCCTTCCCTATGTCGGGGTCCTCCCCGTCGGCCAAGGCGCAAAGGTAATCGATTCCCGGATAAACCCCCTCCAGGTCCTCGCCCTCTACGCGCATGGAAGAGGCTCCCTGGGCACCGATCGCAATTACCAGAGCATCGAAATCCCGCTCCAGTTCCTTTACTTTAATGTCCTTCCCGATTTCGGTATTGTATTTTACCTCCACCCCGATGGTTTCGATGGGGTCCATTTCAAAGCGAATAACCTGGTCCGGGAGCCGGTAGTAGGGAATGCCGTACCGGAGCATGCCTCCGGATTTCCCGCGGGCCTCGAAAACCGTAACCTCGTGACCATAGAGGCGGAGATAGTATGCTGCCGACATTCCCGCCGGCCCGGCGCCGATGACCGCGACCTTCTTCCCGGTGGAGGGCGCCGGCTCCGGAAAGACCGGATTCCCCTGTTCCGCGAGTTCGGCATCGGAAATATACCGCTTCATCGAACAGATGGAAATCGGCTCGTCTACCCTGGTTCGCCTGCATTCGTCTTCACAGGGTCTCGGGCACACCCGCCCGAGGATCCCGGGAAAGGGCAGCTTCTCCCGTATGAGGCGGGCGGCTTCGCTCTCTTTCCCTTCACGGACAAGTTCCAAAAAACCGCGGATATCGATAGACGACGGGCACGCACTCTGACAGGGGGGGAGACAGTCTCCGCAATGGTCGGAAACGAGGAGACTCAAGCACATCTTCCTCGCCGCTTCTATTTCTTCCGACTCTACAATAACGGACATACCGTCGGTTACCTTGGTCGCGCAGGACGGCACAAGATTTCCCCTGCCCCCCTCTACGCGGACGGCACAGATAAAACAACTGGTAAAGGGCTCGAGGTTTTCCGAGTGGCAGAGGGTGGGGATGTCGTACTCCGCTTTGACCGCCGCTTCAAGAATCGTAGAACCTTCGGGCACTAATACTTCAGTTTCATTTATTTTTACTTTTATATCAGACATCACACAACCTCGATCGCGTCGAATTTACAAGTTTCAAGGCACATTCCGCACCGTGTACAAAGTTCCGGATCAATGACATGTACCTTCTTCCGTTCTCCGGCAATGGCTCCAACGGGACAAACCCGGGCGCAGGCCGTGCATCCGGTACATTTATCCTCCGCTATCCGGAAGGTGATGAGGGACTTACACACCCCCGCCGGACACCGTTTTTCCTTGATATGGGCCTCGTATTCTTCCCGGAAATGCTTCATCGTCGTTGTCACCGGATTCGGGGCAAGCATACCAAGCTGACAGAGAGAAGTTTTACTCACGTGGCCGGCCAGTTCTTCAAGAAGATCCAGGTCCTCTTCCGATCCTCTGCCTTCGGTTACCCGCGTAAGAATCTCGAGCATCCGTTTGGTGCCGATTCTGCAGAAGGTACATTTGCCGCAGGATTCATTCTGGGTAAAGGTGAGGAAATATTTCGCCACATCTACCATACAGGTCTTATCGTCCATGACCACAAGTCCGCCGGATCCCATAATCGCACCGGTTGCGTTGATCGAATCGTAGTCGATGGGAGTATCAAACATGGAGGCCGGAATACATCCGCCTGCCGGGCCTCCCATCTGGACCGCCTTGATCGGCCGGCCGCTGGACGAGCCGCCGCCGACGTCTTCTACAATTTCTTTGATGGTTATACCCATGGGGACCTCCACCAGGCCCCCGCGGCTGATCTTCCCTGCTAAAGCAAATACTTTTGTGCCGTAGCTCTTGCCGTAGGAGTAGGCGCTGTAACTCTCGGCGCCGCGGCTCATAATAAAGGGCACGTTTGCGTAGGTTTCCACATTGTTGATATTGGTAGGATGACCGTTTATTCCCGATTGGGCCGGAAAGGGCGGCCTGAGTCTGGGCATTCCCCGTTTCCCCTCGATACTGGCCATGAGGGCCGTCTCTTCGCCGCACACAAAGGCGCCTGCACCGGGTTTCACCTTGAGATGAAAGGAAAACCCTTCCCCTAGAATGTTGTCGCCGAGATAGTTCCGCTCCATAGCCTGCTCAATGGCCTTATTAAGCCGTTTGATGGCAAGAGGATATTCGGCCCGGCAATAAATGTAACCGAAATCCGCTCCGGTTGCGTAGGCGGCGACAATCATACCCTCGATAACCGAATGGGGATCTCCCTCGCAGATCGAACGGTCCATGAAAGCCCCGGGATCTCCTTCGTCCGCGTTGCAGACTAAATATTTATGATCGCCCCGAGCCTTGGCGAGAAAGGACCATTTGAGACCGGTCAAAAACCCGGCCCCGCCCCGGCCCCGGAGACCGGCATTTTTTACCTCTTCGATAATTTCCTCCGGCGTATACTCACCTACACTCCGTTCCAGGGCTTTGTATCCGCCGGCATCGATATACTCCTCTATGCTTTCCGGATTGATGACTCCGCAGTTTCGGAGGACTATTTTAACCTGCCGCTCATTGTAACGGAGGCTTTCATCCGTATCGTCTATGATTTTTTCTTTTGGTATTTCGCCCTTTTTAAGTGATTCTACGATTGTATCCGCAAAATCGACATCCACCCCGCCGTAGCGGGTTCGTTTACCGTCCTGTTCGATCTCCACGAGAGGCTCGGCAAAACACATCCCCACACAGGAGGTAATCGAGACCGTCCCCGCGCTTTCCGGAAGTTTTTCCTTCAACCTGTCGTGCACCTCAGAGGCGCCGGCGGCAATGCCGCAGGAACCTAAACCGACAATTACCCGTGTTTCACTCATCACGATACCCTTTCAAAATCTTTTTTACTTTTCCGGCGGTGATTTTTCCGTACACCTTTTCCCCGATCATCACGACCGGGGCAAGGGAACAGCACCCGAGACAGGCAACCGTTTCCAATGAAAAAAACCCATCCTCGGTTGTATCGCCCTCGGAAATACCTATTTCTTCTCGTAATGTCGAGAGCAGGATGTCCGCGCCTGCTACATGGCAGGCCGTCCCTTTACAAACCCGGATGAGATATTTTCCCTGGGGCACAAACCTAAACTGGGAATAGAATGTTGCGACCCCGTACAGGTCAGCCGGAGGAATGCCGCTCTCGCAGGCCACCGCCTCGAGCAATTCTTCGGGAAGATACCCGTGGCGTTTTTGGATTTCCTGAAGGAGCGGGATTGCGTACTCGGGGTCGCGGCCGATTGACCCAACGATCTCCCTCGCATTATCTAGTACAGCTTGTTCACAATTGCATGACATGGGACCCCCAAAGGTGACTAAATTTTTCTTAAATTTCGTCTGGAAGCATAACACAGGTTTTAGGTAAATTCAATTATTATATATCTTTCAGCTTATCGAGAAGCTCCTGTTTTGTCTTTTCGAATTCTTCTTTTGTAATAGCCCCGGAATCTCTCAGGTTTTTTAGTTTTTCAATGGTGGAAAGAATGTCTTCCCTCCGTTTTGTTTCCTTCATTTCCCGGGCGACCTTTTTTCCCCGGTCAAAGAAATCCCGGAATTTCTGCTTCATCCTTTCGACATCGAAATCAAAGAGGTCTCCGCCCTCTCGGAAATGATGTTCGAACACCTTGCCTAGGGCATAGGTGGAAGCGCCGGCGAAAACCGCCATCGAGCCGATTCCTAACAGGGTCCCGATACCGGGTATTACTTTGATTGCACTGGCCCCGGCCCGGCCGACCAAATTTCCGACGGTGGTCCCAACGAGAGTTGTTGCCAGGGCCTTACTCCGCTCTTGATTGAAATCCACCTCGTACTCCCGTGCAAGTTCTTTGACCAGGTCCATCTGTATTGCGGTAACCGCTGCGATATCCACCAGGGGGACCGGAATCGCCCCGGCGATCATGGCAAAACCTACATGCCGGCGTATAATCGTGTCTGTATCCATCTTTTCCTCCTCCGGTAGAGTATACTATAATAGTAAACTGCCTGAGCTGCAACGCCGCCTGCAGATGGAGCAAACGACAGGATTTTTACCGCCTTGCAGAAGCGGTTGAATCGGTATATAAAACTGAAAGATAGGCCAATGGTACGAAAGAGCGTAACGATTAAAAACAAAATGGGCATCCATGTTCGGCCGACAGGCGTCATCATCGATACCTTTCATGAAAGCCATGCAGAGATCCGGGTCGAAGCAAAAGGGTTGGAGAGTGATTTAAAAGACCACATCAGCCTGCTCGCTATGGGTCTTTGCAAAGGTGATACGGTGGAAATCATCGTTTCCGGGGATAATGAAGAGGAAATAAGCTGTCGGATAGTGGAATTGTTCGAGCGGGAGTTCGATTTTCCTCCGAGGCAGTAACCGACTGAAGAGTCTGGTTTCTTGACAGCAGTTAACAGGTGTGCTACGTTCCACGAAATAACATTCATTACAATAGGAGTAATCGTATGAAAACTTGTTTTCTCTTTCCCGGTCAGGGTGCGCAGTACCCCGGAATGGGAAAAGATCTGTGGGAAACAAGCGCTGTTGTAAGAGAAATGTTTGAACATGCCGCGGAAACCACAAAGGTTGACGTAAAAAGGCTTCTCTTCGAAGGAACGGAAGAGGAATTAAAGGTTACCGATAAAACCCAGATCGCCGTTACCTTGATGAATTTAAGTGTCGCGGAAGTTTTGGAAGAGCGGGGCTGGATATGCGACGGAGCCGCGGGGTTCAGCCTGGGCGAGTTTTCCGCGCTCACCGAAGCCGGGGTCATTCACCTCGACGATGTATTTCCCATTGTAAAAATCCGCGGAGAAATCATGAACCATGTTGCTAATTCTCACAACAACGGATCCGGAGGACCCGGGATGGCCGCGGTCATCGGTCTTACCTACGATCAAATTCAACAGATTATTCGGGAACAAGAGATTGCTAATCTATACGCCGCAAATAACAATGCACCCCAGCAGGTGGTACTTGCAGGCACATACGATGCCTTAAATAAGGCGGAAGAAGTATGCAAGAGCGCGGGTGCGAAACGGTTTGTGAAACTGCGGGTTTCCGCGCCTTTCCACTCACCCTTGATGGAAGAGGCACGGAAAGAGATAGCCGATGTGCTCGAAGAGTACCAGTTCGAAGACCCGAAAAAACCGGTCTATTCCAACGTAAGCGCGGACCTGATCAAGTCCGGCGAAGAGGCAAAAAGGCTTTGTATCCGGCAAATTGTCTCTACGGTCCGCTGGGTGGATGTGCAAAAAAAGGTCCTTGCGGACGGCTATAACCGCTGCGTAGAATGCGGCCCCGGAAAGATCTTGACCGGGCTGTGGAGATCGGTAACAAAGGATGTGGACTGCTCACCCGCAGGGTCTTTGGAAAAGATAGAACATTTACAACGGAGGCATTGAAATGTTGTTAAAAGATAAAAAAGCATTGATTACCGGAGGGGCCCGGGGAATCGGCAGAGAGATCGTGGTTTCCTTTTTAAAAGAAGGGGCTTCCGTCTCTTTTATCGATCTCAATCCGAGCGAATATATGGATGAATATGAAAAAACAGCCGCAAAAAACGGCGCGGAAGTTTCCTTTTACCAGGGAAACGTCGCAAATGAAGAAGAGATCTCCGGAATCGTGCAAGAAATCCTCAAAAAAAGCGGGGGAATCGATATACTCGTCAACAACGCGGGGATTACCAGGGACAATTTGTTTTTCAGAATGTCCGCGAAGGAATGGAACGATGTTTTGAGCATTAACTTAAGCAGCGCGTTCTACATCTCCAAAGGTGTCGCAAGGCAGATGGCAAAACAGCGCTCCGGTTCGATCATCAACATTTCTTCCATCGTCGGAGTGATCGGGAACGCCGGTCAGGCAAACTACAGCGCATCGAAAGCCGGGATGATCGGTTTGACCAAGAGCCTGGCACGGGAAGTCGGATCCCGGGGCGTGCGGGTAAATGCGGTAGCTCCCGGCTTTATTCAAACAGCCATGACAGATAAATTAAATGAAAACCAAAAAGAAGCGTTATTAACTCAAATTCCGTTGGGCCGGCTGGGCAATCCGTCAGAGGTCGCGTCGGTAGTGCTTTTTCTTGCATCCGACCTGGCTTCGTATGTCACGGGGCAGGTTGTCCATATCACCGGCGGAATGGGAATGTAACGGGGAGGAACGAATGAAACGACGCGTAGTTGTAACCGGATTAGGGGCGGTAACGCCGATTGGCAATTCTGTAGAAGAATTTTGGAAAAGTATTGAGGAGGGTCGAAGCGGCATCGACACCGTCACCAAAGTCGATCCCGAAAAAACCCCTTCACAAGTAGCCGGAGAAGTGAAGGATTTTAATCCAAGCGATTATATGGACAAAAAAGAGGCGCGGAAAATGGATTTCTACGCCCAGATTTGCGTAGCAGCCGCCAGGCAGGCCGTGGACGATGCAAATCTAACCGGAGATTCCCTCGATCCTACCCGGGTCGGGGTAATTTTGGGAAACGGCATCGGCGGTATAAAGAGTTTAGAAGATTCCTATTTTTCACTTTTTGAAAAAGGCAAGGTGCCGGTAATGGTAGTCCCGAAAATGATCAGTAACATCGGTCCGGGACACATTGCGATCATCCATAATGCCCAGGGGCCCTGCTACTCTATCGTAACCGCATGTGCTTCCGGGACAGACGCTATCGGCGCTTCGGCCCGCTGGATCCAAAGCGGTGTCACGGACGTGATGATCACCGGAGGCGCCGAAGCCCCTTTAGTAGAACTCGCATTTAAAGGGTTTGCGGCAATTCAGGCGTTGAGCACCAAGTTTAATCACGATCCACAGAAATCAAGCAGGCCTTTCGACAAAGACCGCGACGGTTTCGTTATGGGCGAAGGCTCGGGGCTTCTCATCCTTGAAGAGTACGAACACGCGAAAAAACGGGGCGCAAAGATCTATGCGGAGTTTGCAGGATACGGCATGACCTGCGACGCGAATCATATGACGGCCCCCCATCCCGAAGGCCGCGGCGCTACCGCCGCTATGAAAATGGCCCTCGCCGACGCAGGGATGAAACCCGAAGACATCGATTATATCAACGCCCACGGGACATCGACGCCGATGAACGATCCGATCGAGACAATGGCCATCAAGAACGCCTTCGGTGAACACGCGTATAAACTCAAAGTCTCTTCCACTAAGAGTATGACCGCCCATTTGATCGGCGGCGCGGGAGGAGTGGAAGCGATTGCCTCGATTCTCGCGATCCATAATCAGTTCTTTCCGCCGACAATCAACCACGAAGAGTCGGACAAAGAAAACGGGTGTGATCTCGATTATGTCCCGAACAAGGGAGTAAAGGGAGAAATTCGCGCGGCCCTGTCTAATTCCCTCGGGTTCGGCGGACACAACGGGATGGCGATTTTTAAAAAGCTCGAGTAGGCCGAGGCACGGCGGCCGGGACAAACCGCAGCCGGGCACTACACGGTAAACTCGTCGAGGCGGACAGGCTTCCCGGTTTCGTTAGACTTGTCCGCCGCAAATATTACCCGGTGAGACTCGAAGGCGCTCCGCAGATTGTTGTGAGGATCTTTGCCGTGGTCGAGACACTCGGCAAAATGGCCGAACTGCTCGTCATAAGGATGTTTCGACACGTCTCCGCTGTCGATGAGGTCAACGTCGAGATTGCACCAGCCGTTCAAGCCCTCGATTTTTTTCGAGTGGAACCGGTCATTGACGATCGACCCTTCGCTTCCGACAATATTTACGTTATACACATAAGGCTGCCGGCAGTCGGTAACGGAAGCGACCTTCCCGATTACATCCCCCCCCTTAAACTTGA
>CAYWIK010000035.1:0-15569 GCA_964458315.1 uncultured Spirochaetales bacterium
GCCCAGCCGCCGTAACCTCTAAAAGACATGATAAAACTCTCCGCAATTCCCAAACCGAGGCTGCACCAGAGGATAGCTGTGAGATTCCCGATACCCGCCATGGCAATGAGGGCGAAGGATTTCATCGTATACGGCCCGCCCACGAGCGGGAAAATCGACCGCCGGGTGATAAAAATCGACCCCATTATTCCCACCATGGCAATGGCTATGGCAAAAATAATCATGTAGGTACGATTTACATTAATACCTACAAGTTTAGCCCCGATCGGATTCTGGCCGACCGCTACGGCAGCTTTCCCGAGTTTCGTCCTCCGTAAAAACAGAAGCAGTCCGAAAAGAAAAACAACCGCGGCTCCGATATAGGCAAATTCAAACACGCCGAAGCTCAATTCACCAATCTTAGCCGATGCCGTCGCGTAAGAAACCGAAAGTTTTCTCGGCTGGGACGTAAAAAGCAGATTCACCGTCTGACCGAACACCATCGCGATACCGAATGTGAGGATAAGCTGATTAAGTTCCGGCGCCTTCAGGACCCGCTGTATCGTGGCCTTGTAGGTAAGAATTCCCACTAAAAAGAGGGCGGCTGCAACGGGTATGATCGCAACCAGCGGATCAAGGCCCGACTTTACGCAGAACCAGTATGCTAAATACGCCGCCACCATCATAAACTCGCCGTGGGCCAAATTGATGATCCCGACAATGCCTAAGATCAGGGCCATCGGAAGTCCGATAGCCGCATACAAACCGGCGTTCTGGATGCCGTAGATTAAAGCCGTCGGTTTCCACAGAAGCAGGACAACCGCAACCGCAGCGGCGGCGGCGGCAATTATGACAAATCTCAGGGTTCGTCTCTCCATTAATAACTCCTAAACAAAGCCGGGGTATGAATACCCCGACTTAGAATTCTCTTCCGCTTTCCTAACCTATCAGTTTGTTATCGGTCTTCCCAACCGGGAAAGGGATATACAGGGTCTGCAGTCTGGAACTGAAACGGCCAAATTACTTCCTGCCGTCCCTCCTGCCACTGCAGAATTTTCTGCTGCCTGATCCCCTGGTGCGAAATGATGTTCGAAGGACTGAAGGTTACGGTCTCTCCTAAGGGTGATGTATAATCGGTTTTTTCCATTGCCGCAATGAGCGCGTCCGTATCGAGTGAACCTGCCCTTTCAATCGCCTCTTTGATGATATATACCGCGGTATAACTTAAAGGCGCAAAATAAGTAGCCGGTTCGTTGTTGTATTTACCGATGTATCCGTCATAAAATTTCTTGCTTACATCGCTGATGTCATTAATCGAAGCTGCCCACATGCCGTAAAGCATAACGTTGTTTGAAAGGGGCGAGTCTCCGAAATCGGCAGGCCATCCGGGAGGCGCTCCAAGCAGGATCGGAGGCGCAAAATCGGACGCCTTTGCCTGCTCCATTATCGGCAGAGCGTCGGCATCGTATCCGGCCCAGATAAATATGTCCGGGTTCATCTCTTTTGCGTGCTGGATGACCGCGCTGTAGTCGCCGCCGCCTAGGGCCGCACTCTTGAAAGACTCTCCTTCGATGTTTCCAAGGTCGGAATAGAGTACTTTTGAGGCGTCAAAAGACGAAGTTCCAAAGGGTCCCTCCTCATAGGCGAGAAACCAATCTTCAAGCACAATTTCATCGTATTTTTCTACGATCGCGGCCCAGCCTTTCGCGTAACTCGCTCCCTGGTTGTAGTCCCACGGATGAAGATGAAAATACCAGTCCGCGTTCTCTCCGACTGCTTCTTCACACTTGCTCGAAGCGGCGCCGGTCCATACAGTCACTTTTTTGTACTTTTTCAGGGTCGGAATCTGCGCCAAATGCACGCCGCTGGACATGCCGCCTAAGAAAATATCGACCTTGTCCACCGTTGCAAGCCGATCGATTGCGGCCGCGCCTTTTTCCGGCTTGAGCTCACTGTCGATGACCGTAAGTTCCAATTCCCTGCCGAGCACGCCGCCTGCGGCATTGATCTCTTCCACCGCAAGCCTCGCGGCCTTGCTGCCTTGTTCGCCGGTGATGTCGCCTAAGGGCCACACCCCGCCGAGTTTGATCGGTTCAGCCTTTTTTGCGGCTTCTTCTTTTTCGGCCTTCTCTTCAGGCGCCTTCTCTTCTTGTCCTCCGCCGGCAAATAAAACCGCCGGGACTGCGAGAAGAAGGATGAAGACAATCAGCCATTTTGACATACGTTTCATACGTTCCTCCTTATAATGATAACTGAATCTATTCTCACACGCAACTTTTTGCGTGCAATTCCACTTTTATCTAATCTCTCTCCTTATTGAGAGATGATTCTTAACTCGTTACTCTATCTATTCGCCTAAAAACTCCTCCACGACTTTCTTAAACGTTTCCGGGGCTTCCACCATCACCGAGTGCCCCACCCCTTCGATCAAGCGAAACTCTCCCTGAGGAAATGCAGCGGCCGTCTTTTTTCCGCTCTCTTCGGTTATTAAAATGTCCTTCTCCCCCACGAAGACAAGGACCGGGCCGGGATACTCATCCCCTTTTCCCCGGTAATCGAACCGCTCTAAGGCCCGCGCATTTCCGGTATACGCGATCGGGTTCATCTTCATCGCAGAATCGGTAAGGCGGTCGAGAAATGCCGCGTCCTCGAGGGTCGGGGCGATACTGCCGAGGGCCTGCTTCATGAGGCCCCGGTTCGTTTTATACTGTTCGATAATCGGATAATGTTCCTCCGGCGTCTTAAGACCCGCAAGAGGCGCCGAATCGACAAGAATGAGCTTCTTTACCGATTCGGGGCACCTAATTGCAAGAGAAATTACCACCGCTCCCCCGAGGGAGTGTCCGAGTACAACGGGATTTTCAAGCCCCAGTGCGTCCATCCAGCCTTTAAGATAATCCGCATAAAGATCGATATCCGCCGTGTCAATGTGCCCCGAATTTCCGAAATTAGGAAGGTCCGGGGCGTAGGTTGTATACCCGGAAATGTCCATTACCCTTGAAAACCAGATGCTGCTGCCGGTGTTGCCGTGGACAAACACCAAGGGCGGACCGCTTCCTTGGGTACGGTAGAACATCTCAGTATTTTTAATGGTTATGGTTTTCTCTTCGGTTTTCATTTTTCCCTCTTTCCTCTCCGGGCCGCCGGCGCATCCCGCAGCCAGCGCCGCAGCAAAAAAAGCAACGATCATGCATTTCAAACCCCGACTAGGCATGCCTAACGTGCAGGCCCTTTACAGCGCGAGACCGCCGTCGACCCGAAGGACCTGCCCGGTGACATAATCCGAGTCATCGCCGGACAAAAACAGCACTGCCCGGGCCACATCCTCCGGCTCTCCGAGGCGCCCTAAAACCACTTTGTCCTTCATGGACTCGAGGATTTTATCCGGGACCTTCTCGACCATCGGGGTGTTGATAAAGCCCGGCGCCACCGCATTTACCCGGATTTTAGCGCCTTTTCGGGCCAGTTCCTTCGACCAGGTTTTCGTTAAACCGATCACACCGGCTTTAGTTGCAGAATAATTGCTTTGTCCCACATTGCCGTCAATGCCGACGACGGAAGAAATGTTCACGACTACTCCCTTTCCCGCATCCAGCATGACAGGCGCAACGGCCCTGGTCATGTTGAATACCCCCTTCAAATTGACGGAAATCACCGCGTTCCAATCGTCGTCCGACGTTTTCTGCAGCAGGCCGTCCCGGGTAATTCCGGCGTTATTCACCAATACATCAATCGTTCCGTACTTATCCTTCAACCCGTCTATAAACTCTTTTACCTTTCCGCTGTCTGTGACATCCAAGGTGCCGGCTTCGATGTTATCAAAGCCTTGCGCGAACTCCTCTACCTTATCGCTTTTCACGTCCGCCGCGATTACAACTTTTGCGCCATTTTTTGCAAATATTTCGGCAATCGCCTTGCCGATTCCCTGCGCAGCGCCGGTAACAAGGCAAATTTTTCCGTTAACTGCCATGGTTCTCTCCCCTTTTTTTAGTTATACAGTCCCCAATGGACGACCGCAGAAGCCCATACAAAGCCCAAACCGGCCCCGACCATCACAACCGCGTCACCTTCTTTGATTTTCCCTGCCTTTAGGCCGAGCTCGATGGAAAGAATTTGATCGTTTTGGCCGAGATGCCCAAAATCTTCCAGATAGGTAGTCTGTTCTTCAGTCAGTCCCAGCTCTTCCAATACCGCCATATGGGCCGACCGTTTGAAATGAAGTATGGCGAGATAGCCGATATCCTTCTCCGCCCTTCCCGACCGTTTCAACGATTCACGAATGACCCAGTAAAAATTCGGCATCGTACGTTCCCCGAGTTTCCGCTTGAACTCTTCCTGATCACGGACGATAAAGTGCATTTTCTCCGCGTCTTGTTTCTGAGGCGGCCAGTTTCTCGCGCCCATCACCGGAACCACGCACTCTTCCGAGAAAGACCCGTCGCCTTTAAAAGCGGTCCCGAGAATTACATTTCTGTTATATTCCCTCTGCAAGAGTACGGCAGCACCGCCGGCCCCGATATCCAGCATGAAATAGGTTTCCGGGACTTCTAAACTAATCAAATCGATGTTTCGGTATCCGCTTACCAGCAATACGTTTTTTATTTCCGGTTTTGTAATCATCATGGACTTAGCTATATCAAAGGCGGCCATCATGGACCCGCACATTGCTTCCATATCAAAGGACCATGCATTGACGGCACCGATTTCATGACACACCTTTAGACCGGCGAGCCAGCATGGATAATCTTTATGCTGCGCCCCGTTCCATATGACGAGCTGAACGTCCCGGGGATCAACTTCGGCCTGCTCGAGTGCACGCAGAGCAGCGATTTTTCCCATTGTACTGGGAGTATCATCCGGCCCCGGAATCGGCTTTTTATTCACTCCGAACTTTTCAGCGATAATGTTTTCAGGAATATCTGTTTTTTTTGAAATTTCCTTGGCAGTCATATATGTATCGGGAAGATAGGTTCCGATTCCTTTAATACCGATATTTACCTGGTCTTGTGCATCAGTCGGCATGCTTTTTCCTTAAGTATTGAATCATCTCTCACTTATTGTAAAACTGTTTTCCGCTTTTCGTCAAGTTTTTAGTTGAAAAAAAACAAAAAATCGTATAAATTATTAAGAATGAAGTATGATATGAATCACTACTCACTTGAAAATCTACACATTTCGCCGGCACCGAGGCAAAGAGAGCGTAATTAAAATGAGGATTCGAATCGAAGGAATGGGGCTCTATGCTCCGGGAGAGCCGATCGGAAATGAAGAGCTTAAAAAGCTCGCGGGGATAGATTTCAAAACAGAAAAAATTGAAGGAAAGATCGGTATCAAACAGCGGCACATTGCCCATCTCCGGGGCCTTGATGAAACTACAGCTGATTTCGCCGAAAAAGCAGCGGTAGAAGCAATGGAAGACGCCGGTATTGATCCCGACGGCTTGGATTTTTTCATCGTCGCTACCGACACTCCGGAATTTATTACTCCCGCCACGTCAATTCTGCTGCAGGGAAGGCTCCAAAAAGGGGAAAGAGGAGTGCTCTCTTTTGACGTCGGCGCCTCCTGTGCCGGTTTTGTAACCGCCATCGACACAGCGGCCCGCATCCTCGAGACCAATCCGCTCATGTCTCACGGAATTGTGGTTGCGGTCTACAATATGCCGGCCTTTGTACGTCCGGGAGATTCCTTCGGCTACTCCATTTTCGCAGACGGGGCAGCGGCTTTCGTGATAGGCAGAGACCAGATCGGCGGGAGCGAACTTGTTCACAGCGCATTTGTAACCGACGGCACCCAGTGGAACTATGTAGGCGTTTATTCCGGCGGTACCAGGCAGCCGGTTACCAAAGAACGGCTCGATAATGAAGAATACGGCCTGCAGCTCTTGCAGCGTCTCCCCGGAGACAGGAATGTAAAACTGTGGCCTCCTCTGGTTCGCCGGCTTCTCGATGAAGGGGGAAAGAGCCTCGACGATGTCAAACAGATTATCTTTACTCAAATAAACCGCTCGGTCATTCTCGAAGTAATGGATATTCTCGGACTGCCTCCCGAAAAAACCACCATGATCATGGACCGGTACGGATACACCGGCAATGCATGCGTTGCAATGGCGCTTTATCACGCGGTAAAGGAAGGAAAAGTCGAAAGGGGAGACATGGTTCTGTTGATTGCCTCAGGCGCCGGATTCGCCGTGGGCGGGAATCTCTTTATATTTTAACAGGAACAACACAAAAGGGGGATCAAAAATGATCAACTGGAATAAAGAATATAAAAACAAATGCATCTCTATCGAAGAAGCGGTGGGGCACATTAAGACAAACGATGATGTAATCGTTGCTCAATGCGCTTCGGAACCGCAGGGAAGCATGGCGAAGTTTCATCTCGTAGCCGATAAAGTAGAGAATGTGCGGGTCTTCTCGGTGCTGACCTTAAAGCCCTACGATTTCTATATGCAGCCGGAGATGAAAGGCCGATTCGAGCTCTGCTCCTGGTTTCATGCACCGGGATCAAGAGAGGCCATTAAGAAAGGCGTCGGTACGGTGACTTATGTTCCCAATATGCTGCACCGCGCGGCCATCGACCGGATGTTTGCAAAAAAACCGGCGATTTTTTTCGGTACCTGTACTCCCCCGGACAATAAGGGGTTTGTCTCCCTCTCTTTAGGAATTACCTATGAAAAGGACATTTTCGAAGCTGCGGATATCACTGTTTTGGAAGTGAACGAAAACCTTCCGCGGACTTACGGCGATACCCACGTGCATGTGCGGGAGGCCGATTTCTTTGTCGAGCATACTCAGGAGGTCCCCGCCCTGCCGTCCTCCGAGCTAACCGATGCGGACCGGGCGATAGGAAAAAATTATGCGGAACTCGTAGAAGACGGTTCTACCATCCAGCTCGGGATTGGAAACATCCCGAATGCCGCAGCTTTGGAGCTTAAGGGTAAAAACGACCTCGGTGTACACACGGAAATGATGGTGGATTCTATGGTCGATCTGTACGAGGAAGGGGTGATTACCAACAAATATAAAAGTCTCTATAAAGACAAGTTTGTGTGCACTTTTGCCATGGGCTCGAGAAAGCTGTATGACTGGCTGGACGACAACATGGCCGTCGAGTTCCAGCGCGGGAAATGGGTAAACGATCCCTTCGTAGTCCGGCGAAACTCGAAGATGGTTTCCTTAAACACCTGTCTCATGGTGGATTTGACCGGCCAGGTTGCAAGCGAATCGATCGGTACAAAGCAGTACTCCGGAACAGGAGGGCAGACCGATACCGCCGTAGGCGCGGTTGAATCCAATGACGGTTTGGGAAAATCGGTGATCGCGTGCCGGGCAACTGCAAAAAACGGGTCGGTCAGTACGATTGTACCGACGCTGCCGGAAGGGACTGCAGTGACCCTTCATCGCAGCAATACCGACTATATCGTTACAGAATACGGAATTGCTTCGCTTCGGGGGCGGACGGTCAGGGAACGAACGGAGCGGCTGATCGCCGTTGCGCATCCGGATTTCCGGGACCAGCTCAAAGACCAGGCGAAAGAACTCGGATATATGTAAAAAGGAGCAGAGAGATGGAAAACGTGGTAATTTTAGGAGCAAGACGAACTGCTATAGGAACTTTCGGGGGAATTTTCAGCGGCGTTTCCGCAATCGATTTAGGGGTACACACGCTCAAAGCGGTGCTGGAAGATACAGGCATAGCCCCGGATAAACTGGATGAAGTGATTACGGGAAATATTTTATCCGCGAACCTTGGAATGAATATCTCCCGCCAAATCGCCGTATACGCGGGAGCGCCTGTGCGCGTACCGGCCTATACGGTCAATAAAATGTGCGGATCGGGACTAAAGAGTATTATGCTGGGCGCAGGGGCCATTATGCTCGAAGAAGGAGAAATCGTAGCCGCAGGAGGCACGGAGAATATGTCCCGGGCGCCCTATGCTCTGCCATCCGCCCGGTTCGGCGCCCGCATGGGAAATACGGAGCTTGTCGACCTGATGCTCCGGGACGGTCTCATCGACACCTTCAACAACTACCACATGGGAGTGACGGCGGAAAACCTGGCCGACGAGTGGGAGGTCACCCGAGAGCAGATGGACGAGTTCGCGGCGGAAAGCCAACAGAAGGCTGAGAAAGCGATGGAGTCGGGACGTTTCTCCGACGAAATCGTTCCCGTTCCGGTACCGCAGAAGAAAGGTGATCCGGTGACGGCGGATACGGACGAACATCCCCGGAAAGGAGTGACCGCCGAAGGCCTTGCAAAGCTGAAACCGGCCTTTAAAAAGGACGGCCGGGTGACTGCAGGGAACTCCTCCGGCATCAACGACGGGGCCGCGTATGTGATTCTCAGCGGCGAAGAGCATGCGGAAAAACTCGGGAAGAAGCCGATGGCCCGGATCGTAAGCTGGGCTTCCGCCGGTGTCGAGCCGTCGTTCATGGGATTCGGACCGGTCCCTGCCACCAAATATGCTCTCGAGAAGGCGGGGTGGAAACTCCGGGATGTTGACCTGATTGAACTCAATGAAGCCTTTGCCGCCCAGTCGATTGCCGTACTCAAAGGATGGGAGAAGGAACTAGGACCGGTGGACCGAAGCATCATCAATGTAAACGGCGGCGCGATCGCCTTAGGGCACCCCGTCGGGGCTTCTGGAGCACGGATACTCGTTACCCTTCTGTATGAAATGGAAAAGCGGGACCTGCACAAAGGACTTGCGACTCTCTGCATCGGAGGCGGTATGGGAGTCTCCATGTGCGTCGAACGGTAACGCCCGGCAGGATTTGTGCTATAATTGTCCTTTATAAGGAGGCTTACGTATGACAACACGCGGAAAAAGGATATCCCTTGCATTTCTCAATCTCATCGGTTTTATCGGCACGGTCATGGTCAACGGTCTCGCCAACGCCCTTCCTATCGGCGGGGTGACCACCGGGGCGCTCTCGGACATGTATCCCAATTTGTTCGTCCCGGCGGGTTTTACATTTTCAATTTGGGGTCTTATCTATCTTCTCCTCGGACTTTTTATTGTATATCAGCTCATTGTTGCCCTCGGCAGAAATGAGGACCGGAGCGCCTTTATCCAGAGAATCGGCGTGTTCTTTTTTATCGCCTCCGCTGCAAATATCGGCTGGATTTTCGCATGGCACTATCAGTATGTAGGGATTTCCCTCATCCTCATGCTCCTCCTCCTGGTCTCTCTTATCGCCGTCTATCTCAGACTGGACATCCGGAAACGAGGATTCAACTGGCGGGAACGTTTTTTTATTGCCGCTCCGTTCAGTATCTACTTAGGATGGATTACCGTGGCGACGGTGGCAAACGTGACCGCCCTCCTGGTCGATATCGGGTGGAACGGCTTCGGCCTTTCCGACGTGGTGTGGACTTGTATCGTCATCGGCATTGCAACCATCATCGCCCTCCTCATGCTCTTTACGCGACAGGACATTCTTTACTGCCTCGTGGTGGAGTGGGCCTTCTTCGGAATTCTCATGAAACGGATCAGGGTGGATGCCGTACTGAAGACCGGCATTATCGTTACCCTGGCCGTCTGCATGGCGCTGCTTTTATTCGATATGGGTTTTCAGGCGGCGCGGAAGAAGGTGTATTAAAAGCTTATCCCGGCCCCCAAGCCTAAGGTGTGCGCTCGCAGTGTTCTCGAGCCGAATCGGTACATCCAGGAAATCTTGTATCTAAAAAAGAACTGGACCCAGTCGGTTAAATAATACGATGCCCAAAATGATGCGGCAGGACCAAAGAGAAAGACAAAATCCTCTTCTCTTTCTTCGACGCCGAACACCACGCGGTCGATATTCCTCCGCATCAGCGCTGCATGGCCGGAAATGGAGAGCCCGAAATCCATATAGGCAAGGGTTGACGCAAGGCCGATGCCGCCTTCGATGTCCGGCATCCAGAACCGGTTCTGTACCTGAGAAGTCTCAAAGGTCTGCTCACCGGTGCCGGCCACAAAGGTACCGGTTATTATGTAGGTAATCTGCAGGGGATCAAGGAAGCGGGAAAAAAACACCATATCGACCTCCACCCCGGGGAAGGTGCCGGAAACACCAAGCTCCCGGTACGGGTCGCGGAAAAACCGAAGGACCCCTGCAGTCTGAACAGTGAAGGGATTGCGCGGACCGAAACTGAAGAATCGTTCCCTCTGCACGATCCGGTTGTAAGTTTTCTCCACCTCATACTCCATCCGGTTATGAATGGTATCAATGAAATCTATATATTCTTTGTTTTCAGGCCGGAGCTTCACAGCGGCAGCGATCGATTCCAGGGACTCGTCATAAGAACCTTCTTTGAGATAAGCCCGCGAGAATCTGTATGCCTCCTTCGCTTTTTCCTCTTCGAGGCGGGTATAGAGCTCTGTAAATTCTTCGTCCTGAACAGCCGCACCTTCGAGACCCACATAATCATCCAGTGCCTTCCGGGCTTCTCCCAGGTGCCCCTTCCGGATCAACCTCCGTACTTCTTTCAGCAGTTCTTCCCGTTTCCGCTCTTTGTATTCTTCATATTCGCGGTATACCTGTTCGGTAAACCGCAGATAGGTATCATTGTCAGGAACCAACCGCAGAAGCTGTTCACAATAACCGGCAGCTTCTTCATAGAGTTCCCGGGAAAGGGCCAGATCGGCTTTCTCATAGAGGTGTTCCGCAAGTCCGAGATCGATTCGTTCTTCGAATTCCCCTACCCGGCCGTCGGTCTCTCCCCGTTCCAAATAGATCCGCATTCTCCGGTACGCGCTTTCAAAATCCCCCATTTCCACAAACTTGTTGATATTTTCAATGGTGATGCCGTAGGTAAGCTCGACCATTTTGTTTGCGATCTTCTTAGCAAAGCGGTCTAGGTCCCGGAAAATAGACACTTCATTGGTTAGAAGCTCTTCACTGAAGAGATTTTCCCCTGTTTCCGTCGAAACGAGCCGGGCGGTGATGCTGATTCGGTCGAAGAGCCTTCCCATGGCTCCGGTTATAAGAAACTTTATATCCGATGCTTTTCCAAATTCCACAATCGTGCTTTCATCAACCAGCCCGGCAAACTGAAATCCGGTTTCTTTCATCAACTTATCGACTTGGGATTTTTCCAGAACTTTAAAGGCATCGGTAATGATGATTTGGGTCCTGATGATTTCGCTGATCTGTTCGGCTTCGTAAGATTCAATTCCGTGATGATACTGCAGGTCGAAAATCGCAATCCGGTATTTTTCCTGCGCGCCGATATAGAAAACGGAAATAAACCATACAATAAAAAACAGTACTTTTTTCATGCCGCTTTGCGAATACATCCCTTCTAAAACAGCCGATATCCGAGACCGATGGAAAACTCATTGAGCCGCCGCCGGTCCATCACATGGTCTACACCTAAAACCAGGGGATAATTAAATCTACCTTTCATCAGAAGCTGGAGCTTGTCTGTAGGGTTCCAGCCGAACCAGATGTCGAAGCCTATACCTAAAAGATAATAGGTTGTTGCGTAATTGCTGCGCTCGCCGTAAAGAACAATCTCGTTTACCCTGTTGTTCCGTAAAAAACCTGTCGAAACTTCAACACCGAAACCTAAGGAGTATGCAAACAGTGCGGTAGTCAGCCCGCCTCCGCCGTTAATATCGAAATAAAACATATTGTCCAGGTCGATCACCGTATACTCTGTCGTGCCGCTTTCCGAAACAAGTGAACGGACCGTTTCATTATTTGAAACGCCGAACCCAAGATTACCGAAAAGGGTAATATAAAAATCGAGAAAAGAAAGGTTCAGGGAGAAAGGTTCTAAGAGGTGGTACATAAAGTTCGCCTCGAGCCCCGAGAACCTGTACCGGTCTTCTTCGAGACTTGTTCTGTCCCGGTACTTAAAGGTGTGAGAAGCAAAGGTGAGATGGAGAAAATTTTTTACATCCTTCCGGACGGCGAAAATACTTAAAAAATCGATCGTTGTAATTTCTTCCCTATACTTTTCCCATGTTTCCTGACTGCGCTCAAACCTGGCTTTCTCTGCTTTGAGCTTATCGGTAAAAACGATATATTCGTTTTTTTCCGGCAGAAGCTTCAGCGCTTCGTTTATAGCAAGCTGTGCGGCCTCAAACTCCCTTCTGTTTAATGCACGCTTAGCCTTAGTGTAATAATCATCCGCAGCGATCCCTCTTTCAACACGGCTCTGCAGTTTTGTGAGCCGCGGGGTTTCTTCGCCCTCCTGCTTCCGGTATATTTCAAGAAGAGATGCGGCGGCGCGATAATTTTCAACAGAAATAAGCCCTTCGGCTTCATCGAGAATTTGCGTGTCCTTCATTTCCCTCTGCTTCTCAGCCTCTTCCTCGATTTTTTCCCGCATTTCCAGATAGACCGGATTTCCCTCGTCGAGGGTCAGTGCCTCGGAAATCAACCGGTGGGCATCCTCAAACAGGTAGCTCTCGAAAAGCTCTTTCGACTGGTCGTATTTGACGGCGGCAAGTTCACGGTCAATCACCTTCGTCAAATCTCGGGTTTCTCTGTCCTCGCCGTTCCGGTCTATATAAAACTCGAGGTACCGGCGCGCCTCGCTGAAGCGCTCCCTTCTGATATAGTCCCTGATATCCCGCAGGGTGACCCTGGTGATCATGACCGCCGAATTCGTCACTTTTCCCGCAAGGACGCTCAGCTCATCAAGCACCTTGTCGTCCCTCACCGCCGATTCCTCGGCCAGAACTTTCTTTGCGGAAATTACATTTACCAGCAGGACCGTAATCGCGGTTTTTCCGCTTACGCGGCCGACCGACCCGACGAGTACATAATCGGTACCTAAGACTGCACCGATTTCCAACGCACAGTCGATATCGGTGCAGTTTTCAAACCGCAGCCACTGTTCCACCGGAAGGGTGTCCTTATCGATCACCGTAAAGCGGGTATTATTGATAAGATCGTTTTTCAGAAGTTCGGTGAGCTGTTCCGCCTGTCCTTTTTCATATCCGGACAGAGCCTGCAGGTCCATGACCGCAATTTTGATCCGTTCGACCTCACCGTAGAGCGGGAAAAAAACAAAGAGACAAATACAGATAGTAAGAATCGCCTTTTTACCTGTCATACACCGCCGACTCCGATTCAAGCAGATGGTATCCTTCGTCATCAATCCAGACATATTCGAGCCAGTACCGGCCGGGCTGCATCTCTGTGCCGGGGCCTTCATAGGAAAAAGCCAGCTCCGTCCCCGCATCTTCTCCGACTACAAGCAGTTCTGTATATTTATTCTTTACCGTATCCGGTTCCGCTTGCGAAATATATTTGAGGGACACATAGAGTTCGATTTCAAAGGAGCGGCCGGTCTTTATGGCAGCTGAAGATTCTGCCGTCACTCTATAAATCTGCGCTGTGTAGGTAATCTCCGTCGTACCGGCTGCGGCATTGTCGATAATGAGCGGAGCGCCGGCCGCCGATATGTCGAGATAGAATAAATTCCGGGCACAGGATGAGAATCCTGCAATTACAACAAAAAGAGCAAGTATACTGCAAATGGACCGTATGTTCCGCACAACGATATCCTGTCCTTTAAAAGGTGAGCCCTCCGAAAAATCTCAAGGTTACTTCATTTGCGCTCATATCTGAGGGATAAAACACATAATCCGCCTTTGCCGCGCCATATAAACTCATCCGTTTATACAGTTTTATCTCCACCATTCCGAGACCGCCCGCGGAAGCTCCGATGAAGTACCCTTCGGGAAAAGCGTTTCCGAGCCAGAACACGCCGCCCCCGTCAATGCCGATTTTTATAATCAGATTGCCCAGCTTCAGTCCCCACGCAACAAAGGGCGAAAGATAGGGCCGGATCTTTACCGTCGGCACCGTTTCGGAAGTGACATACGTTACATTTGTACCGACATAGCCGAGCCAGTTAAAACTCGTGTTTCCTTTATTCGGCGGATCGAATACCTCATTGGTCAGCAGGATTTCCCCTCCCCATTCGGGGGGCCAGAAAGTAAATGCAAAGTCATTCGTGACATCCACTTCATAGGAAAGACCGATGTGAAAACCATTGACTGTAATCCCCTCGTAGTACCGCTTTGCAAGCCCTCGGAAACCGATTACTTCCATTTCTTCTTCACGCTGCCTGCGCAGTTCTTCGAGCCTTCTTCGACGCTCTTCCTCTTCCTTCTGCTTCCGTATATATTCATCTTCCGCAACGTCGATTTCGTTTCTGAGTTCAAAAAACCGCTTCTCTGCGGAAAGGGATATTGCTTCATTTATTAAATCCCTTGCATATTGAAACCTGTCGCGTCTCAACGCTTTTTTTGCCTCTCCGTAATTCTGGTCCGACAAATTTTCAATAATAATGGTATAAATACGCTGCGTTTCTTCCGTTGCCTTGTTTCGCTGTAGATACATAGTAAGATACTGTCGCGCGCTCCGGTAGTCGCGTTTTTTGATATATTCTTCAACTTCCGCGAGGGTTACCTCCCGCCGTTCCGCCACCCCCTTTCGTGCGATCTCCCGCGCCAGCTCTTCGATGTAATAAACCAGATCCTCTTCACTGGAGTAAATATTATTTGCAAAAATAACTTCGCCGGTGGAAACATCGACAAGTCTTGTGGTTATGATAATTTTCCCGTACAGCCTTCCTACGGTCCCGAGGAGAATCCGCTGGGCTGCAAGCATTTTTCCAACGGTCTGGAGGGTCTCTTCGCTCGCGGTGAGTCCGCTTAGAGACAATTTTTTCTCTTCCAGCAGCTGCTGTACCCGGTCACGCTCGACCACATGGAAGGCCTGGGTGCGGATGATTGCCGTACGAAGAATATTACTGATTTCCGAAGCCTCATCCACGTCGAGGCTTTTTTCCGCCGATTCCAGGAGTTCCCTGATATCTTCTTCCAGCCGGTTATCGAACTGTATTTCGGTCCTTCCTTCGATATGTACCTTTGCCTCGCCGCGGATGGTAATTTCCGCTTTTCCGTCAATTTCGATCTCACCCTCCGTACCCCCTTCTTCGCCGAGAGTACCTCGGAGATCAGTGCCTGCCGGTTCTTCTTCCCCGGCGGAGCCGGTTCCGCTTCCGTCTTCGCCGCTCACCGCCGTCTCATCGTCGGTTTCTAAAAACGCTTTCCCCCTGACAACCTCACCCTTTATCGGTGATTTTTCGTGGATTCGGACCAGGGCATTTTCGAGTATTGCGGCGATGCTTCCGGCCTGGCGGTTTAAAATGTCCTCCCGAAGGAGTCCGCCTTTCGGCTCGAGCTCGACAATGACGATGTTGTAGAGGGAATCGGAAGAGTTTTCATGTGTGTCGGCATCCTCTGCAAAAAGGAGTACCGCAGAGAACCAAAGCAAAGAAAAGCAGCAAATTTTCTTCAACCAATGAAATACATCCCGCATATTTTCACCATAATTGATAATGAGTCGATTTTTCATATTTAAAATATGAACCGATAGTTGTCAAGGTATTTTTTGAGAAATTTTACTTTTTTTACCAGCGTAGAGCATAAAAATATCCTCCACCGCAGGAACAGCCCGGTCCTTCTCTGAGATGATGTGTCCGAATCCGGTTGCGCGGAGACGCTCCCCTATCTTCTTCTTTCTCCCGTCGATATCGTGGACTTCCATGACAATCTGGCGGACTGCGGAAAGATGATCATC
>CAYWIK010000035.1:15669-20484 GCA_964458315.1 uncultured Spirochaetales bacterium
CGTAATTCCGTTTCTGAAATATTTTTCTATCTGCGCAGCAACAGCCTTAGCCTCCTTCCTGCTGACGCAGTGCAGTATGTCACCGTCGATACGGACACGCTTTAGCATTATTCAGCCCCGGATATGCCTTTCCAATCAGCTCTGCAGGTCATATTTCTATCGGTTTTACCCTTGTATCCGTTTCGCGCATGGATATAATGTACTTGTGGAATGGACCGACGGCAAGCTGATAATATTTTTTATCACGTTCGGAATTATCATCATTTTATTTATCACACTCATCATCTGGACGAGGATAAACGGCATTTCTCCCATGCCGAGCTCCCGGAAAGCCCGGCGGGAAATTGTGTCCGCCGTGGCCGCGATTACCGGCGGGACCACTCCGAAACCGGTGCGCATCGCGGAACTCGGCTGCGGCTGGGGGACATTGCTCCGTCCGCTGGCCCGAAAGCTTCCGGGCTGTACATTCACCGGCTACGAGACCTCGCCTGTTCCGTATCTATTCAGCAGACTGTCCACCCGGGTTTTGGGGTTAAGCAATATTAAAATTTTTCGGCAGGACTTCTATAGGGCGGATTTGGACGGAACAGATATCATTGTTTGCTATCTCTATCCCGGAGGCATGGAAATATTGAAAGACAAGCTTACTCAATCTCCTCCTAAACCTTTATTCTATCTGGTGAGCAACACTTTCCAGGTTTACGATTGGCGGCCCGATTCCCGCGCCTTAGTAAAAGATCTTTTCGGGTCTGCAATTTATGTTTATAAAGTACGATTAGCATAAGGAAAAAAAATGGAAAAATCACCGAAAGAACTGTCTTTAGAAAAAAAGATCCTGGGTCTTATTTCGGGGAAACCGAAAAAGGCTGTAGAGATGATTTTTCACGACCGAGAGGTCGATGCGCTGCAAAACTATGCAAATACCGTGTCCATCGGCAGGCTTCACTACAACGATCACGGTCCGGTCCACATGAAAACAGTGGCCTATAACGCCCTCATCCTGACCGAGCTTCTCCGCGGCGCCGAAATAGAGCTTACCTTAAGCAGAGAAGAGTCCGGCACCTACGAAGACAGCGCTGTCGCAATCGTGACCGCGGCCCTGCTGCACGATGTGGGGATGACCATCGGCAGGGAAGATCATCAAAACCTCGGCATCATGCTCGCCCTCCCGGTTATCGACCGGGTGCTTGCGAAACTCTATCCTGACGATGTAAGGAAACGGGTGGCCATCAAATCCCTCGTTATCGAATGCATCATCGGACACATGGGCACCCATAAAATACACTCCATAGAAGCCGGGATCATTCTCATTGCAGACGGCTGCGATATGGAGAAGGGACGCGCGCGGATACCGATGTCCATGCATACCGATTCAAAGGTCGGGGACATCCACAAATATTCGAGCGCGGCGGTAACAAAAGTCCGGATCGAAAAAGGAAACACAAAACCGATCAGCATCTCTGTGCTCATGACCGAATCAGTCGGATTTTTCCAGGTGGAGGAAGTGCTTTTTACAAAAATCGAGGCAAGCTCCATCAAAGAATATATCGAGCTGTACGCGGGGATAAAAGGGGAAGAACTGAAGCGGTATTTGTAATTCCGCGGATTCCCGGGCCTTGTATAATTATTTTAAAATGCTATAGTATTTCTTGTATGACAAAAAAGAAACTGCACCTGTACCGGGATTGGTGCAAAGGTTGCGGGATTTGTGTCGCCTTTTGCCCGAAAAATATTCTTGAACTCGATAAAGATGAGAAAATTACCGCTCCGCGCATGGATGCCTGTACCTTTTGCGGTTTATGCGAACTCCGCTGTCCCGATTTTGCCTTGGAAGTGAAGGCGGAAGAAGAGGAAGACTCAACATGAGCAAACCGAAAATCAAGACCGTTTTCGGCACCCAGTTCCTTCAGGGAAACGAAGTATGTTCCCATGCCGCCATGTATGCGGGACTCCAGTTCTTTGCCGGATATCCCATTACTCCTTCTACGGAGATCGCGGAAATTCTTTCAGTCCTCCTTCCTAAAAAGGGAGGAAAGTTTATTCAAATGGAGGATGAAATCGCGTCGCTCTGCGCGGTGATTGGGGCTTCCTTGACCGGATTCAAGTCGATGACCGCCACCAGCGGTCCGGGGTTCTCGCTTATGCAGGAGGCTTTAGGTTTCGGGATTATGGCGGAAATTCCTTGTGTTATCGTTGACGTCCAGAGAGGCGGACCGTCTACCGGAATGCCGACGAGCCCGAGTCAGGGAGACGTGATGCAGACCAGGTGGGGGACTCACGGAGATCATGCGATTATTACCTTGACGGCCTCAAATCATCAAGACCTGTTCGAACTCACCATTGACGCTTTCAATTTTGCGGAAACTTTCCGGACACCCGTTATTCTTCTTCTCGACGAAGTGGTGGGCCACATGCGTGAAAAGCTGACTATTCCGGAGCCCGACGAAATCGAGTTGGTGGACAGGCTGGTGACTTCGGTGCCTCAAGGAATCGATTATCACCCCTACTTTCCCAGAGAAGACGGAAGGCTTCCCATGTCGGACTTCGGCGGAGTCCACCGATTCAACGTGACCGGCCTTGTACACGACATGTGGGGGTTTCCGTCTAACAAACCGGACGCGGCAAACGAGCTTCTGCATCATCTTGTTAATAAAATCGAAAATCGAAAAGACAGTATTCTTCGATATAAAGAGTATTACATCGAAGACGCGGAAACGATTCTCATTTCCTACGGTTGCTCAGCCCGGTCCGCCCTGCACATCATGGAAAACCGGCGGCAGGTAGGACAGCGCATCGGGATGATCGAACTTAATACCATTTGGCCTTTTCCCGTGGACATGATTGCGGAGAAATGCAGAAACGCAACCTATATCGTTGTTGTGGAAATGAATATGGGACAAATCGTAAAAGAGGTCCGGCAGGCCGCCCCTCATCCGGAGCGGGTATACCTGGCAAACCGGGTCGACGGACAGATGATCACGCCGACTAATATCAAAGAACTGCTTCGGATCATCCAAGGAAAGGGAGTGTAGGATGGGTGCGATCGATTTCTTACGGTGGCGGTTTATGCCGCATATATGGTGTCCGGGCTGCGGGCACGGTATTGTCCTCGGCGGACTCCTTCGGGCCCTCGACGAGATCGGTCTCGAAAAAAGCGACCTTGTAATGGTTTCCGGAATCGGCTGTTCTTCCAGGATAAGCGGTTATGTCGATTTCCACACGTTGAATACATTGCACGGGAGGGCCATAGCTTTCGCAACCGGAGTAAAGATGGGCCAGCCGGAACTCACCATTATCGTTCCCATGGGCGACGGAGACGCTATGGCTATAGGCGGAAATCATTTTATCCACGCGGCGCGGCGGAACATCGACATGACCGCCATTATCATGAACAACCGGATCTACGGCATGACCGGCGGTCAATTCTCCCCTTTCACCCGCTGCGGTGAATATGCAACCACAGCGCCCTTCGGCACCATCGACCCGCCTTTCGATGCCGTTGAGTTGGCTCGTTCCGCAGGGGCCACCTTTATCGCACGATCCACGACATACCATGTCCGGGAAATGTCCCGGATATTGCAAAAAGCTATTGAGCACAAAGGCTTCTCCGTGGTCGAAGTCTTGTCCCAGTGCCCGACCTATTATGGAAGGCAGAATAAAAGAGGGGACGCAATTGAAATGATGAAATGGTATAAAGAGCACGCGGTAAAGGTAGGCGCGGAAACCGACGATCCGGAAGCGTTTCAAATCGGCATATTTCATCAGTCCGACCGGCCGGAGTATTGCGCTTCCTACCGGCAAATGCTTGCGTCTATTAGAGATTCGGAGGAGGCTCCCTCATGATTTCGCGGATCGTTTTCTCAGGCGCGGGCGGGCAAGGAATCATTACCGCTGCCATTATCTTCGCGGAAGCCGCCGTCTACAACGAAGGTCTCGAGGCGACCCAGACCCAGAGTTACGGCCCGGAGGCCAGGGGCGGTGCGGCCCGGTCCGATGTCATTATCGCGACGGAGCCGATTCGTTTCCCGAAGGTCCTGCAGCCTAATATTTTAGTTTCACTTACACAAACCGCATACGACAAGTATGCCTGGATAGTCCGTCCCGGCGGAATCGTGATCGTCGATTCCCATAATGTAAAGAGCAGAAGCAGGATCAACGCGCGTCTCGCGGAGATGGATTTTACCGGTACGGTTACCGAACGCCTCGGTACGAAAATTGCGACGAACATGGCGGTTGTCGGCTCTCTCGCTGCGGTCGTGGATTACATGGCCCTTGAATCTTTAGAGAAGGTAATACGCAAAAGGTTCGACGAACGGTTCCGAGACCTCAATATCGAAGCCCTCAATCTTGGATTCGAAATGGCCAATTCACTGAAAAAAGAGCGTAGCTTTACGGTGTTTTGAGCTTCTGTCTCATCGGAAAATTTATCCTATTTTCATCTCGACGGGAAAAATTAAACACAGCTTACTCCCTTCCCCGATCCCGAGACATTTCCGGATGTAAAAGCGCTGTTTGAGTGATTATAGACCTTAAAAAAGCCGCAGGCGTTAAACCCGCGGCTTGTAGATTTGAAAATACTATTATTCGCGCAGCAGCTTTTCGGCAGCTTTACTACCGCCGCCTTGCGTATTGCAGTTTAGCTACCGCGTTTCCGCCAATCCGGAATCGGAAGCGTTCCCGCTTTAAGCTCTCCGTACAGCGCCTTGAACAGGCAATAGAGCATCAGGAACATGATGATCATAAAGGGAAACCCGCCTACAACGGAAGCGGTCTGCAAAGCCTCCAATCCGCCGGAGAACAGCAGAATAGCCGCGA
>CAYWIK010000036.1:0-19953 GCA_964458315.1 uncultured Spirochaetales bacterium
ATATTCAAACAATGATGTCCGCGGTATATAAAAAGATTTACTATTTTATTCAACTTCTTCAATTTTTTATTAAATAAATGGAATGCAGTAAAAAAGCGAAAAAATACCGACTCGAACTCGAAGAACGGGGTATGCTTCCCGAAGGATTCAAGGCGGAAACCGTTACCTTTCCCTTTTTGCCGATGGAAAAAGGAGGAAAGGAACAATATGCCATGAACCTTTCTTGCCTTTTTTCTCCGGAGGGGACTCCGGTTTTCGGCGGCGTGTTTACGAAAAATCGGGCGCCCGGAGCTCCGGTCCTTATCGGGAGGGAGCTTCTTCATGCCGAAAGGACCCACGGTGTCCTGGTAAACAATAGAATCGCCAATGTGTGCGCGCCCGACGGGGTAGCGGACGCCCGGGAGGTAACGGACGCCTTTGCCCGGGCCGCGGGAATACCTGAGGACGGCATATTTCCGGCTTCCACCGGCATCATCGGGTGGAAGCTCCCGGTGGCGGAAATGAAGGACGGAGCTGCGAAGCTGCGGGCCAAACTTGCAGGCGGCGAGTGCAGTTCGATTGTTCCTTTGGCGGAAGGAATCATGACCACCGATAGGTTTCCCAAAGTCCGCTCGCAGGAATGCGGTACCGGCCGGATCGTAGCGGCTGCCAAAGGAGCGGGGATGATCGAACCGGACATGGCAACCATGCTGGTTTTTATCGCTACCGATGTGACCCTCGGACTCAAATCGTTGAGGGCAATTCTTGCGGGAGCGGTGGATACTACTTTTAACCGGATATCGGTGGACGGCGATCAGAGTACCAGTGACATGACGCTTCTCTTCGATTCCTGTACAAAGGAGACGGTTTCAGAACAGATCTTCGAAGAAGCGCTTCAAGAAGTGTGCGGGAAACTGGCGGAAGATATCGTAAGAAACGGCGAAGGGACGGCCCATGTCATCCGGGTGGAGATGAAAGGCTGCAGGAGTGAGGGAGAGGCTGAAGGATACGGGAAGGGGGTCATCAACTCTCCTCTGGTAAAAACCGCCATATTCGGAAACGATCCTAATGTAGGCAGGATCCTGATGGCCCTCGGCGACTTTGCCGGTACGATCGATTCGCCCTTTAATCCGAAACAGACGGAGATACGCCTCGGAAACGAAACGGTTTTTACCGAAGGGGCCTTCCGTCTCGATGGAGAGAAAGAAGATAACCTCTCGGAATATCTTCTGGATACGGCTATGGAACCCGAAATCGGCGGCTACCCGCAGCATCAGAAATGTGTGGAGATATCCATAGACCTGGGTATGGGAAAGGAGCGGGCCGAGGTGGTCGGGAGCGACCTTTCTTATGGGTATGTAAAGGAAAACGCGGATTACAGGAGTTGATCAATCATGGAAAAAGGGCAGGTAGAATCGTCGATCGAGGAAGCAAAAAAAGAAATGCACCGGGTCCTCATCGGGCAGGAAACCCTGGTCGAAGGGCTGCTTACCGGACTTTTTGCCCGGGGACATATCCTGGTCGAGGGCGTTCCGGGCTTGGCTAAAACCCTGGCTGCAAAGACCCTGGCCAAGATTGTGCGCGCGGATTTCCGGCGTATTCAGTTTACCCCTGACCTGCTTCCCGCCGATCTGACCGGAACCATGGTGTACAGGCAGGAGCCCGGTGAGTTTGTGATGCGCTTCGGACCCGTATTCTCGAACATAGTAGTGGCAGATGAGATAAACCGCTCGCCCGCAAAGGTGCAGGCGGCCCTGCTGGAAGCGATGGAAGAGCGGCAGGTAACGGTCGGCGAAACGACCTACCCCCTCGAGGAGCCGTTTTTCGTCATTGCCACCCAAAATCCGATCGAACAGGAGGGGACTTATCCCCTGCCGGAAGCGCAGATGGACCGGTTTCTTCAAAAAATTCTGATCGATTACCCGCGCCCGGATGAAGAAGTGGAGATCGTAAACCGGATGGGCGGAAGGGAAGTCCCGCAGGTCCGGCCGATTCTTTCGCCGGAAATGATTCGGGAGGCCGGGCGGTACATCGAACAGGTCCGCGTCGACGGCGCGCTCGTTCAATACATTGTAGATATTGTCGGCGCCAGCCGGCCGGAACAGGCCGACGGGCGTTCGTTTTCGAGGTTTATCGATTTCGGCGCATCCCCCCGCGGCTCCATTGCACTGTTTCGATGCGCGAAGGTCGAGGCGGTCCTGGCAGGCAGGGATTATGTTCTTCCGGAAGATATTAAGCGCGCGGCCCTTCCGGCTCTGCGTCACAGAATTATCCTGTCCTATGAAGCGGAAGCCGAAGGCATTACCCAGGATGCTGTGGTTGAGATGGTCCTCGGCGCCGTACCGATTCCATAACCATGGATGTATCCGAGCTTTCGAAACGGGCAAAACGAGTCATTTTTCCTTCCTCACGATTTGCGACCGGGGTATTTGCCGGCGCCTATCGCTCTATCTTCAGAGGCCCCGGACTCGAGTTCGAAGAAGTGAGGCACTATCTCCAGGGAGACGATATCAGGACGGTGGACTGGAATGTAAGCGCCCGTATGGGATCTCTGTTCACAAAACGGTTTCAGGAAGAGCGGGAGCTTCCGGTGTTCCTTCTTTTCGACATTTCCGCCTCAATGGATTACTCATCCTCGGGAATGACAAAACGAGAATGCGCGGCCTTTACCGCGGCCCTCTTTACCTATGCCGCGGTCTACAATAACGACAAAGCCGGGGCCGTGCTGTTTTCCGATTCAATCGACAAGTGGGTTAAGCCCGCCAGGGGTACCCGGCATGCGGCACGCCTGGTGTCCGATTTCCTGTCCTGTCGAGCAAAGGGCCGGGGATCGAATTTGAACGAAGCGATGGAAACGGTCTATACCTCTTCGGTCAAGAGGGGTATTTGCATTCTGCTTTCCGATTTTAAGACGGAGATGGATATGGAGCTCTTAGGCGCTCTTTCAAAGAAGCATGATCTCCTTCTTGTTCAGGTATTGGATCCTGTGGAAAGAAATTTTCCAAGGATCGGGTATATTGAGATGGCGGATGCGGAGACCGGGCAAAGCTATGGAATGAAAAGTCTCGGTAAAGAGGCGAGAAAAGAGATCAACAAAGGATTGGCGTCGGTTATAGAAAACGTCCGCAGGTTAGGACGCAGAACCGGGACAAGGAGAAGGATAGAAGCGGTGGAGTTGGCCACCGACAAAGACCCGTACGCGGAGCTTCTTCGGTTTTTTACAAGAAAATTCGGCAGACGTAATAAACAGCCATGAAAAAACTGATTTTTTTACCTATAATAACTTTTTTTTTCATCCTCAGTGCGGCCTACGGAGAGGGAGACTGTACTATCCAATCGATACATTTCCTTCCGCCTACCTATTATGTCGGTGACGTCGTGACCTTGAGAATTACCCTGGATCCTGAGGCCGGCTGCGCGCTCACGCCTCCTGAAACATATCCGTCGGACCGGTGGGTACGCGTCAAATCGGCAGAACTCGATCGGTTGGACGGGGTGCCGGTAATTACGGTGCGGTTTATTTCTTTTTATCCCGGGGAGCGCGCCCTCCCGCCAATTGTGTTTGGGAATTTCGTTCTTCGAAATATCACCTTAAAGCCCGCCTCGGTAATGGAAGAAACCAAAAGGGAATTTGCCCCCCTCCGGGCGGAAATACTTTTGCCGGGTACCAGGCTTTTTTTCTTCGCCCTTTTTTCAGGGGCCGCTTTAATTGTCCTGTTCATGACCCTCGCGCTCCCCAGGGTAAAGAGCAGGTTGGATATTTTCCTGCGTGGGAGACGTGTGCGGCAGTGGAAAAAAAAGTTTTTTTCCGAACTGGCTGATTTGAAGCGGAAAGGAGAAGGGCTCGATTCCGCCCTGTTTTACCGGCGGCTTTCGGGTGGAGTAAAAAAGTATATCGGTGAAAAGAAGCGGGTCGACTGTTTGCCCCTTACATCCGGGGAGATGAAGGGCGTGGTGGAGGGGACGGCCGAGCTTTCCGAGGAATTGGCGGGAGATATCGTGGAGATACTCCGAAGAAGCGAATTGGTGCGGTTCGGCGGGGCCGCGGTATCGCGGGAACAGAAGCATGAGGACCTGCAGACAGTCGCTGCCGTTATTGAAAAACTGGAACATCCCGGCAGGGCAAAGGCGGGCTTATGATTTCATTTGCCAGACCGGAACTGTTCTTTCTTTTGGCCCCGGTTTTCCTGCTTTTCAGTTTTACCTTTTTTTGGAAGCAAAGAGGTTCGAGGGTCACCTTCCCCGTGGAAGGGTGGGGAAAGGGCCGGGCCGAATGGAGCCGGAAGGGCGGAAGAATGCTTTCTATTTTCGCTTCCGGATGTTTTTTGTCGGCCATGGCAGTGACGGTTGTTGCCGCAGCCGGACCGAGACGGATTTTAAAAGAAGAAATTTATGAAAGCCGGGGAGCGGATATCATATTTGTGCTCGATGAATCGCCGAGCATGGCAGCTCAGGATTTTACACCGGAGAACCGTTTTGAAGCGGCGAAATTTGTCATTCGGGGATTTATCGAGGAAAGAAAAAACGACCTCCTGGGACTGGTTTCTTTTGGGTCCGAAGCGACCCTGCGTATTCCGCCTACGAGGGACTATCAAACCTACCGGGACCGACTCCAATCCTTGCAAATAGGAGGGATGGGGGAAGGTACGGCCATCGGCCTGGGGATCGGGGTGGCGGTTGCTCATCTGCAGGTGAGTAGCGCTCCGGACAGAATCATCATTTTACTCACCGACGGGGAAAACAACGCCGGAAAGATTTCGCCGATTCTGTCCGCGCGGCTCGCCGCGTCCTCGAGCATACGAATATACGTGGTCGGCATCGGCAAGGCCGGGGAGACCGGCCTGGAGTACACCGACCCGGAAACAGGGGAACAGATAAGCGGTATCTACCGCGGCACCTTTGATAAGGACCTTTTACGTACGATCGCTTCAACTACCGGCGGGTCGTTTTTCTTAGCCGGAAGCTCTTCGTCATTGGTGGAAGCGCTTAGACGGATCCATATTCTCGAAGGGCCGACAGTGAAAATTTCATATCGATTTTCCGAAGTACCTCTCTATGACCGTTTTATAATTGCTTCCCTGGCGCTTTTTCTGGCTGCTTTTATCTTTCGCCGCGCTTTTCTAAGGGAGGTGTTCCCATGAATTTTCAGCGATGGGAAATGCTCCTGTTTCTCGGTCTCCTCATTCCGTATACGGCAGTTATTATTTCGGCATACCGGAAGGCTAAAAAAGGTTTTGAGTCGATAACCGGGCCGCGCGATCGCGGAATACGATTTTCCGGAAGATGGGCGGGGTGCGGCATTACCGCCGGAATAGCTCTGGCCGGGTTGATTTTTGCACTTGCCGGTCCCAGGTGGGGAGAGAGTACAGTTGAGCGTTCTTATCAAGGAAGGCAGGTGATTTTCTGCATCGATATTTCCAATAGCATGACCGTGTCAGATGTCGGGCCTTCCCGGCTGGGAACGGCAAAGGAGTTCATCCGCCGAGTCCTTGTAGAGGCCCCTGAAATGCAGGCAGGGGCGGCTATATTCAAGGGAACCGGAGTACTTGCAGTTCCTGTGACCGATGATCATGATGCAGTCGCCGATTTTGTTGATTCTGTTTCTCCCGCCCTTCAAACGGCGCCCGGCACAAATATCGAAAGCGGTCTGGCTGAAGCAGTTCGCGGGTTTCCCCCGAATTCTCCCGAAAAAGGATACATATTTCTCTTTACCGACGGGGAAACGACCGCGGGCGACCCCCTTAAGCTTGAGGAAACAATCCGAAAGCGTAATATCGGAATCTGGATATTTTGTACCGGCACCGAAGAGGGCGTCCCGCTCAAGTTGGAAACCGGAGAAATTCGGAATACCAAGGCCCGGCCCGCTGAACTTGAAAAAATCGCGGAAACCTTTGACGGAGAGTTCTTTTCCCTCGCGGGAGAAGACATTTGGCCGGACTATACATCCCACATGGCGGGGCAGGGATCGGAAGGAGAATTCAGCCGGACCGAGACAATCCCGAAGGAGCGTTACGCTCTCTTTATCATATTGGCATTTGCCGCAATGACTGCATATGGAGTGATCAGAATATGGCCGTGAAACCTATGAAGATTGCATTCCCGGTTCTGCTCGCCTCTTCGGTTCTTTTGTTCTCATCCTGCGGGGAGCCGTATTTCCGGATAGCATCGGCAAACCAAAATCTCAGGCAGGGAAACCTGCAAAAAGCGCTGAGCCAATACTTGGCCGCGGAAGAACAAACCGGGTATCCGGCTGTTTCCCGGTATAACCGGGGAAACAGTTATTACTTTTTAGGAGAACGCGAAAAGGCAGTCGAGCTGTGGGCGCAAACAGCCCAATCTTCCGTGTCGGAAGCACGGTTTCGCGGCTTCTTCAATCGCGGTGTTGTATACTATCAGGAAGGAGAATATGAGCAGGCGGCTGATTACTTTCTTGCCGCCCTAGAGGTAAAACCGGACAGTTTGGAAGCAAAGCTCAATTTGGAGTACAGTGTACGCGGGATCGAAGGGAAAAATGAGCGAAAAAAACAGCAACAGACTGCGTCTGTTACGGCGCATAAAGAAAAGGCAGCTATAGATCCCTATAAAAAAGAGCTTCTGCAGATGATTTCCGAAAGTGAGAAAAGGATATGGGAATCGAAATCCGAAGAAACAGGAACCCCCTCGAGGGACTGGTGAAAAAGGTTTTTCTTCGCCCTTTCGCTGCCGCTGTTTTCGCGGTCATCGCTGCCGCGGCAATGCATGCACTGCGTCCGCCGGAACTACCGGCAGAAGAACCCGGTATTGCGGCCGGGATCGGCGGCGACACGGCGGAAATCGGAGAGACGGTCCGGCTGGAACTTCTCGTTCCGAATGAGGAAGCGGGGCATGTCCGGGTGGTGAAAGAGACTTTTCCGGAAGGGATAGAGGTCGTGCGCGGGCCGTTCGTCCGGCCGCGAATTCCGGAGGGCGGTACGATTATCGAATATGATCTGGCCGGCCGGAAACCCGGCAGATATATTCTCGGCCCTTTTGCCGCCCTTACCCTGCCCGCCGAGCATGGCGGCGAGGGACCGCGGGGGGACGGTCTGGGAGTCGTAATCGGCGGGTCGGAAACCGGTATCGGACCCGGAGAAACGAATGCTCTTGCGCTTTTTGTCGGAGAGAAGCGGGACGGCAGGTTCGTTGTTCCCGTATCGGTTTCCTGGAACGCCGGTGAAAGCCGCGCCTATGTGGGTTCCCCGGTTTATCTCGTCCTATGGGCCGAAATGCTTAGGTCCGATGACCCTGTTTTCGAAGTCGCTATAGGAAGAGAGGATGCGGCCATAATCACTCCGGTGGATACCTCCCCGCCGCGCCGGCCTCTCCGGCTGGCAAACGGGACCTTTTATAAGGCAGCCTTGAGGTCGTATCTCTTTACGCCCTTCGAAACAGGAACCGTGACGGTCCCGGAGGCTGCGGTCCGGATCGAAGGAGGGGAGAGCCGGGCGGACCCTGTCACGGTAGAAGTTTTACCTCTTCCCGGCCGGGAGGCCGGCGCGGCGTCCGGGGACTTTGCTGCGGTCGGAGATTTTCTGTTTGAAAACAGGATGATTGATTCGGGAGGGAGTGATAAAATCATCCTCGAGCAGAGATGCAGCGGCACCGGGAACCTTCCTTTTCTTTCTTTTCCCGAACCCGCGGTAAGCGGATTGATCTTGTTCGACCGGGAGGAGGAACGGGCCGTTGCTCCCGAACCGGAAGGGTATTCCGGATGGAGGCTCCGCCGCTCCGTATATCTGCCTACCGCGGAAGAACGGCAGAGGATTGTTGTACCGGAAGCAAAAGTTATCGATCCGGAAAGCGGGGAAGAGAGGACCGTTCCGGCGGAAGAGTTTACACCGGACGGCGGTCCGGTCTCCGCGCCGGAATCGCAGGGTGCGGCAGAGCTGCAAAAATCCGGCGGCGCCGAGGTCCCGGCGGATGAAGAGGACGCCCCGCGGGGCGACGAAAGCCTCGGTGTCGTGAAAGAGGCTCAGGGCATATACGCCTTCATCCTTCGGAGAGTAACGGCGCGGCGGCAGGAAAAATTTCTTTCTGCCCGGGCCGATTTATGCGGGTTTGAGGTTTTAGCCGGCGGCCCTGAGGATGCCGACCCTGAGGATGCCGGCCATGCCGCCGGCCGCGCCGCCGGTGCTGCGGGCAAGCTCTGCGTTCTCCGTCGGATGCATCGCATGCACCCGATGGACCGCGGAATAGTTCGTCACATCCGGCGCATTGAAGCGGACAAAGGAATAGGCCGCTCCGTGCCCGTATTTACCGTTCCTCATCCGGACATATTTGCCTATTTCATTATCGGTTCTCTTCTGCTTGGCGGATTTTCCGTTTCATTGAGCAGGAAAAAAAGGCGGGGGGCAAATAGGCCGGGAAGAAGCAAGACCGGGAAAAAGGCCCGGGGGCTGGCAGTCCTCGCACTCCTTTTATTCGTTCTAAACAGCGCCGCGTTCGGCATAACCTGCTTACGTCTCATGAAGGCGGAATGCATTGTCCGGGATGCGGTCTCTTTATTAAAGGTCCCGGCCGAAGATTCATCGGGGTATCGGCAAGTCAAAGAGGGGGCGGCTTTCGAGTTGATCGGCAGATGGGAAAATTTCGTGCAGGTTAAACTGGGGAGCGGGACGATTGGATGGTTGCCTCTTTCAGCAGTTTTAGTATATTAAATGCATGGATTTTTCAGACATGATGAACCGGTGGCTTGATCAGAATGAGGTAAAGCCGAAAGAAAACGATATAGTAGAAATAGATTTCGCGGAAACGATACAGCAAAAAGCCTTCTACCGGAAGCGGCTGATGGATATGGACCCGGAGGACCAGCTCGATCTTCACGGTTTTACCACCGAAGAAGCAAGAACCATGCTGGGACAATTCATCAGGAGTTGCGCGGCGAGGGGGCTAAAAAAGGTACTGATCATTCATGGAAAGGGAGTGCACAGCGAAAGTCGCGGGATACTTCAGCATGAAGTCCGAAAATATATCGAGAAAGATCCTCTGTGCGGCGAATTCGGATATGCCGACAAAAATAGAGGGGGCAAAGGAGCTTTGTGGGTTGTCCTCCGTTAACGTTCGCGGTAAATAATCCGCCCTCTCGTCAGGTCGTAGGGAGAAAGGGCCACCCTGACCTTGTCTCCGGGGACGATACGAATATAATGTTTCCGCATTTTACCTGAGAGATGAGCGAGAATAAGATGACCATTTTTTAGTTCTACCCTAAACATCGTGTTAGGAAGGGACTCTTTTACGATCCCTTCAACCTCTATTGCCTCTTCTTTTGCCACAGAATCTCCTTTTGCGGTATGGTAGATAAATTATTTCTGTTTGTCAACCAATTGACATTTTTATACTTTTACGGCAAAGTATCATGCTAATTTTAGCCGCCGGATAAAACAAGACGGAAAAAAGGTAGTAGCGATCATGGATAAACAATTTCTCGAAAAGATGAAAAACTCATTATTAAGCATGAAAGAAGAGATTATTGAAAATCTTATTGCGGAGAACGAAGATTTCAAATCTATAATAGAAGATATCGATCCCAAAGACCTTGCGGATGTCGCCGCGGACGATATCGACCGTAAAACCTTAGAAGCAATCGGTTCAAACGAGATGAAACGGCTTCGCCTTATCGATAACGCCTTAGCACGATTGGAAAACGGAAAGTACGGATTTTGTATGAGCTGTAATGCAAAAATTCCAAAAGAACGCTTGGAAGCTATTCCCTACGCGGTCATGTGTATCAAATGCAAAACCTCAGACGAGCGTAGAAACCGGTAATTTCATACGCTGCATCTATTTATTAACTTCGCCTTTTCTGCCGATACTAGAATCGGGAGAGAAAGGTGGAAATACAAGCTGTTTCTTCTTCAAAAACGGTACCGGTTATGCAGATTGTGCGAGCGCAGTATGCTTCCGGTAAAATTGCGCTTCCCGTAAAGCGGAACCAATATATTTATTCCAATTTTGAACATGTCTACGGAACTCCGAGCGTACAAAGCGACCGCGGATATTCTATTTCCAAACTGCGGGCCCTCGACAATCTTATAAAGATGCTCGACCGCGTCGGCCCGAAGCATGAAGGCCTAATGCCATTCCCCGATGAGAAGCCCCCCAACGGGGAAAGCGGGCAAAGGATAGACACGCTTATCAATACCTATGCCGGAAGCCTGCATCAGGCGTTAACACGGCAGAACCTAGTCGGTTATAACAGTACGGGACTTGAAAGCGGACTTCTCTTCAATCTGACTGCATAACGGAAAATTACCTTACAAAGGGATTACTCGATTTTTCTTCCCCGATAGTCGTAGCCGGTCCATGGCCGGGATACACGGCGATATCATCGGGGAGAGGATAAAGTTTTTCCCGAATGCTCGAAAAGAGCTTTTCTCCGTCACCTTCCGGTAAATCGGTCCGGCCGATACCGCGGCTGAAGAGGGTATCGCCGGAAAAGAGTATTTTTTCTTTCCTGTTCAAGAAGCATACCCCTCCTTGTGTGTGTCCCGGCGTATGCAGAACTTCAATCGAAGAGCCCGGGATCGTCATTCCGTCTTCGAGCACGAGGTCCGGGTCTGGGGAAGGGTTGAAAATCATCTGAAAATATCCTGTACCCAGAATGCCGAGGGAGGCAAAACTTCTTCTGTGCGTATCTTCAGCCCGCTCGCCTAGATAGTGGCTGTCATTTTTGTGTATTGCCAAAAAGGGCGGCGGATCCTGCGCATTAAAATACTTTAGAAGAGGGCCTGCGGACCCGGTATGGTCGAGATGGCCGTGAGTGCAGAGTATTCCGGTAAGGTGAAGGTTTTTGCTCTCCAAGATTTCGATAATCGCGTCCGCGTCGCCGCCCGGATCGATTACATAACACCCGCCGTCGGTGTCCGTGTAGATATACGCGTTAGTGGACATTAAGCCTACAACAATAGTTTTGATCATGGTAATGTATATTATGGAATAAAAAACTTTTACACAAGGCGGGTCGTGTTCATGCCTTTCATTTATATCGGAATTCTCGCGCTTCTTTTTTTTATTCTCATTCCCGCGGCCGGTGCATTTTATGTACGCTCCAGGTGGAGACGGTTCCGGGCTTTTATGCTCGAAGCATCCGTCCGGCCCTTTATCCGGTATTCCGATACCCGGAAAACGAAACGAGGCTTTATCGGCACTTATCGTTTTTTCGGCGCCCTCGAGGCTATCCATGACGATACGATATGGCTTAGAAATCAGCGGCTGACCATCAACGCCCGAATGTCTTCCGGTACTGTCTATCTGCTTCCTTCTCAAGAGGCTACCGAGCGCGAGGGGAGGGTGGAGAACAACGTTGAAACCCTGCCCGAGGAGAATCCGAAGCGGCTGTCCTGGAACAGTATTTTTTCTCTTCCTCAAGGAACGAACGTCTACATTACCGGCGCCCTTTTCTCCGAAAACGGAGAAATCTACTTCCAAAACACCAAAGAGGTTCCGCTTCTTGTCGTCATTTATGACGGCGAAACGGAAACCGTTCTTCGACGTTCTATCTGGAGCGGAAGACACAAAAATGAATATTGGAACCAATTCACTCTTCCATCTTTGGTGGTCGGATTTTTTTCTCTTCTCGTCTATGCTTATATTCTTTACCGTAATCCAATGATGCGGCAGCAGGTGATTGTTGCGGTAACTGCCTGCGTCCTGCCGGTCTCCGTCTTTCTACCTCCCGGTATTTTCGGGTTTTTTATCTACAAATCTTTTTGGAAGCGCGCCCGGATTCTTCGGTCGGAACGTGATCTGCTTCTGCTTCCCATGAAACACTTTCATGATTGGGACCTTGCGGAGAATATGGAAATTACTATCCTTGATTCGGGAGAAATATATTGCCTGCAGCGCCGGCGGGGGGCAAAGGAAGGGGAAGTGCTTGCCGAAATGCCTGAGGTGAAGGTCAGAAGAAGTTCCGCTTTTTCTCAAAATGGTAAAAACAGCGCCGGAGAAATTTATCTTTTCGGTGCGCCGCTGGTTTTAGAGGAAGGGCCTGTTTTTCTTAAGCCTATTGACCCTATGGCTGAATGCGTGCTTATCCCTGGAAATCCTGAAGAACTTTCTTTCCGGTGTGCCGCGCTGGCACGACGGTTTGAATATTTTGCTCTTGCACCGTTTATCGTCGGTCTCTGCGCCAATGTCCTTTTGATCTATGCGGTTTTACAATTTATAATCAGGTAGGGCTTTAAGATGATTTGTCTTCTTTTTTGCGGGCGTAATTGACTGTAATCTTCCGGCCCCGAAACTCTTTACCGTTCAAAGCATCAATAGCTGCCTGCGCGCGATTGGAAGGGATATCGATAAAGGAGTAGCTGTCGAGGACGCGTATCTGTCCAATGTCTGTAGGGTCGATCCTGATTGCTCCGGTGAATAGACGGGAAAGGTCCCGGGGGAACACTTTTCTGTTTTTCCCGACGCTTACAAAAAGGGTCGTATATGAATCTTCCCGCTCTCCTTCGAGACTGTTTTTTAATAAATACGCGGTAAAGTAGGCCCGCAAAGGAAAGGGCACATGCTTTTTCACCATCTTTTTATACGTATCCATCACCTCGGGATTTTCCTCTTCTTTGATAGTTTGGATTATTTTTTCGATCTTTTTCTGGATTAATGCATGTTTTTCTTCGGGAAGATTGTTTTCTTTAATTTCCACTCCGTGTTCCTCCTTTATTCGGTCGATAAACTTTTGTTCTTTATCCAAGACCAGACTAATGAGGGTCGTCTCTTTCGCGTTGTTTTTGATTTTGCCCATGGTCACAGCGTACTTATTGGGGTCGAAGGGTGCCTGGTAAAAAATAATTGTCTGGAAATCCAAATGCGGAAGAGTGTTAACGGTCTTGAATCCGGCGATCTCTAATTTTGCATTTTCTTTTCGATTATGATGCGGCTGTTTTGTAGTCATCGTTTTACACGGGACGCCCAGGCTTTCCAATCTTTTTGTCAGAGAGACGGCTTGTGCTGTGTTTTTTGTAACGATCAGTGTATTGGTAAGGGTATCCGCAAAATAAAGCGACTTCACTATCCCCGGTTTTTCTTTTCCCTCTCCGGTAATGTAGGCGGTGTGGGAGAACTCCCGGGTATTCCAGTCGCGGAAGGGGAGTATCTGCGGTCTGTGGAGCATCGTCTGCAGGGACTCGACGGCGGAAGCGACTGCGGTAAAAATGACCCTCTGCTGTAAATTTTCTATTTTCGAAGTAATAAAAAGAATGTCCTGGATAAATCCTTCATGTTTTCGTTGTGCATCCGTAGAGATAATGAGGAGTTCGATACTCCTTAGATCTATGTTGCCTCTGCGGAGATGGTCAATGATTCGTTCCGTTGTGCCGATAATAAGATCAGGATTATTTCTGATGTATTGAAGTTCCTTTTTAGGGTTTTTTTCCAATCCAAGCGGGGCGAGGGTGTGTTCTTTAACAAAAGAATCGATTTTTTCGAATTGCCGGTGAATTTTGGCTATATCCGTTTCCCCGGAGGTGATGATAAGGGTCTTTGTCCCGGGGTCGGAATAATTTCCCCGGAGAATAGCGGCAAGACAGATTGCCGCGCGTTTTCCGCGGCTTCCTAATGTTTCAATGAGCAGATCCCTGCCCTGCAGAATCAGGGGGAGTGATTTTTGCTGCAAAGGAGTTGGACTGGAAAAACCGGCTCGGGTAAGAAGTTCTTGTATCTTTGCTTCACCTTCGGACCGGCTGAATCTGTTAAGCACTGGTGTGTCCTGACGAAAATAATTTTTTGACTTTGTCTCTTTCCAGGATATAAACTGATCAGAGCTTTGTCAAGAAAAGGTATTTTGTATGAAAAAAATTAGTATAATGGTATTTTTTGCTCTTTTCCTCGTTTTTTCCCTAAATGCGGAGACCTTCCGTTTCTCTTACCGGGAGGGCGAAAAATATCGAATCCTCTCAGAAGTAGAAGAAGATGTCTACATCAACGGAGTCTACTCCCATACCGCCCACATCCTCAATAAGATTGCCATAGAGGTAACCGAAACCCGCGGCAGTTCCGGTAAAATCGAGGCGGAGTTTATTACTTCCGAACGTTCCTCCGGGCACGGAGAAGTATATGAGTGGTCGGAGTCCTACGAATCGATATTTTGGCGGGACGAGCTTGGGCGGTACGATATCGATGATTCCTATTACATGCCGGTGGTGCGGAATGTGCCCAGTTTTCCCGCAGAGGATATTTCCGTCGGCGATTCCTGGGCGGCGGACGGGTGGGAAGTGCACGATTTTAGAAAAAATTTCAATCTTCCGGAGCCCTTTTCGTTCCCTATCAATGTTTTTTACACCTACCGGGGCGAAGTAACAAAAGCGGATAATAGGTACGATCAGTTTCAGATCGAATATACGGTCTTTCACCGGGTCCGTAAAACCTATCCGGAACTGGGTCTTTATCCGGTACGGCTGTCCGGCTCTTCAAAGCAGGAGCTGCTCTGGGACAGGGAACGAGGCCGGCCCTATTCGTATGAGGAAGTATTCAATTTTATTTTTACCCTTTCCTCCGGGGCAACGGTAGAGTATATCGGAACAGCCAAAGCAACGGTCATCCGGTCCGAGAAGCTGGACAAGGACAAGGTCGCGGAAGGAATAAAGAAGGAGCTCGAGGAAAAAGGAATCGGCGATACGGAAGTACGGAGTGACGAGGAAGGGGTCACCATTTCTCTCGAGAATATTCAATTTCTTCCTGATTCGGCCGTTTTGCGGGATTCCGAGAAAAAGAAACTCATTGAAATTGCCGATATTTTAATGAAACACCGGGACCGCGATCTGTTGATTACCGGCCATACCGCTCTGGCAGGAACGGAACGCGGCCGGCAGCTGCTCTCGGAGCAGCGGGCTAAGGCGGTGGCTGATTTCCTTCTCGAACTGGACGCGGCAAATGAAAATCAGGTAATGGTCAGGGGCTTCGGGGCGAAAAAGCCGATTTCCGACAATTCTACCGAAGAGGGGATGCGGCGTAACAGGCGGGTGGAAATAAAGATTCTGGAGAATTGAACTGATGCCGAGGAGTTTTACGCGGAACAAAAAAAAGAACCGGCTTGTCGCGGCAGTCGCAAATACCTTTAGAACCTCTGCGTATGTGAAACCGATTTTTTTCTTCGCGGTCCTCCTTATTTTATCCGGGGTAATCATATTTATTCTTGAACTGGGCAGAAACGAAGAATTTCGGGACGTCGCCGACGGCTGGTGGTGGGCGATCATAACCTTCAGTACGACCGGATATGGAGACAAGGTGCCGATAACTTTGGGGGGAAGAATCGTTGCGGTTGTAACGATCTTTGTCGGAATTGCCGGTATGAGCTTCCTGTCAGGTACCTTCGCATCGGTTTTTGTCGATCAAAATACACGCGCAAGGAGGGGATTGATGGATTTCCCGAAAATGAAAGACCATTTCATCATCTGCGGCTGGAAGGACCATATGAAAGACATCCTTCTCGATATACTCGCCGTGAGTGAAGATATCACGTCCGACCAAATTATTATTATTTCAAATGTAAACGCGGATAAAATTGCGGAATTGAAAGAGGAAAAAGAGCTCAAAGGCGTGAACTATGTCCGGGGCGATTATTTTTCAGAATCCGCCCTTTTGCGCGCGAATGTAAAGGAAGCGCGAAAAGTGCTCATTCTTTCGGACACCTTTGAGAGCCGGGCGATCTCGGAAGTGGATTCAAAAACGGTAATGACGGTCCTCACGATTAAGGCAATGGCTAAGGACGTGTATACCACCGCGGAACTATTGGACATGAAGTACGAAAGCTATCTCAAGCAGGCAATGTGCGATGAGGTCATTTACAGCAGAGATTTCAGCAGGCGGATTATCGCTAATACCACGGCTACCAACGGCATGTCCCATATCGTCTACAATATGCTTGCTTCGGACCAGAGCAATTCAAGGCTTGCGACCTTAGGTATTCCCGAAGAATACCTGGGGAAAACATACGGTGAATACAAGTCGGCATTTAATGTATTTAAAAGCTCGGTCCTTATTGGTATACTGGAAAACACCGGGTCTCCTCACAGGGTAAAGATGGAAGCCCTCCGGGAGGCACAGAAAACTTCCGATGTTTCCCGGCTGGTAAACAATCTTCAGAAGGTGAAAGGGCTGGAAGTAAACCGTCCGTTTCTCGTGCCTCCGGACGATTATGTACTGCAAAAGTACTCGAAAGCGATCGTCTTGGAACGGTTGAATTAAAGGATAGGCGCCCATGGATAAACAGGAAGAGATTGTTGAGAAACTAAAACAGATTCCGCTGTTTGAAGAGATCAAGGACAATTCCGAGTATATCAATTCGCTCACCGAGATATGCAGGATTCGGGAATATAAAGCCGGCGATGTAATTATCAAGGAAGGAGATCTGGGATCGGAAATGTATATCGTGTATGAAGGCGGGGTGGAGATAAAAAAAAGGACCCGGGCCGGCGATGATTATACGGTGGTAAAACTCAAGGCGGAATACAATGTATTTTTCGGAGAGCTCGCGCTCATCGATGATGATAAACGGTCTGCCACAGTCGCCGCGAGTGAAGACTCGAAATTCCTTGTAATTACAAAAGACAGCTTTTTAAAACTGGGAAACGATCAGCCCGAAATCGGCCTTCCTATCACCAGGGCGATTGCGAAAATCCTTGCAGGAAGGCTCAGGAAAACCACTTCGGACATGCTGACGATATTCGATGCCCTGGTAAATGAACTGGGTGATTAATAAGGGAGAGGCGCAATGGAAGCCCAGGAAATTATCCTGACTGTGTGGAAGCAGAAAAACGAAATGATAGAAGGGGGCACGCAGCCTACCCGTCTTATCATGTCGGCCGCCGATTTTGAGAAAATACGGGAATATAAAGCGCGGCTCGGTGAGCTTCCCCAGCCGGAGATGGATTATCTGCAGGAAGAGGCCCTGTTCGGCATTCCCGTTTTCATAGACGATACCGGGGAAGTCAAGCTCGAGTAGTGCTGCCCGTACCGCGTAAAGTCAATAATATCAGGAACTGCAGCTGCCGCCGCTGCCCGGCTCTCGGTGCGGCTCACCCTCACCGGGATTCTCCAACACCCGAACCATGATAACCCCCTCTAAGTTTCGGATTTTTTCGACCGACTTTCCGGAAACTGTTCCCTGCACATCGATGAGTGTGTACGCGTATTCATCCCGATGCCGGTTGAGCATGTCTGAGTAATGGATTCCCTCGCTTGCAAGAAGGGCCGTGATCTCACCGATGATATTCGGTGTATTCCTGCTTGCGATAACGATCCTTGTGTCCCCCGCTATCTGCATTTCGCAGCCGGGAAAATTGACCGAGTTTTTCAAGTTCCCGGTTTCGAGATATTCCCGTATCTGATTGACCGCCATGATAGCGCAGTTGACTTCCGATTCTTTTGTCGATGCGCCGAGGTGAGGAATAGGAATAACCCCTTCGGTTTTCAGGATGTCCCCGTCCGGGAAATCCGTAACGTACTTGGAGATAATCCCCTCTTTAAGGGCCTTTTTCAGGTCCCCGTGGTCTACCAAACCGCCGCGGGCAAAGTTGAGGATGGCTGCTCCCTTCTTCATCATGCCGAACCGCTCCTCATTGAACATGCCCCGGGTTTCATTGTTTAAGGGGACATGAATAGAAATATAATCGGACACAGAAAGGAGCTTCTCCAGACAGCTTGCCTTTTTAACTTTCCTCGAGAGCACCCAGGCGGTGTCTACCGAGATAAAAGGGTCACAGCCGACCACTTCCATACCGAAAGCCGCCGCGTCGTTGGCAACCAGCATACCGATCGCACCCAGCCCAATTACCCCCAGTGTTTTTCCTTTGAGTTCGGTCCCCTTGAAATTTGATTTTTCTTTTTCAATCAGCTTCGGGACCTCATCGCCCTTGTCTTTTATAGATTGAACCCATGAAATTGCAGAAGACAAATTGCGGGAGGCAAGAAACATCCCGGCAAACACCAGCTCTTTGACACCGTTTGCATTGGCACCCGGCGTGTTGAACACAATAATGCCCCGTTCACTACATGCATCGACCGGAATATTATTGTATCCTGCACCGGCCCTGGCTATTGCCTTCAGTTTGGAGGGAAAATCCATTGAATGCAGGTCATAGCTCCGCACAATGATTGCATCCGGATTTTCGGCTTCCGCGCTGACTTCATACTGTTCTTTAGGAAGAAGAGCAAGCCCTTCGGCATCAATTTTATTGAATGTCTGTACTTTATACATATAAATTCTCCTTTTTTATCACGGCGGTAACAGATTGGGGCTTCCTGAACCGCCCCTGTTTCCAGGGAGCATAAGAACGATAAAAAAACTTGTCAAGTCCGCGGAGATGCAGTGAAAACAGAAGGAATCAGGTCTCCTCCGTTAAACCGAATGACTGATTATCACTTTCGGGAGGCACAATACGCAGATGAAGTTCCTCGAGCTGTTTTGGATCGACGGAGGAAGGGCTGTCTTCCATTGGGCTGGCGCCGACGGTGTTTTTGGGAAAGGGAATGACTTCACGAATCGTGTCTTCGCCTGCCATGAGCATTACCAGCCGATCCAGCCCGGGGGCGATTCCGCCATGGGGCGGAGGTCCGTATTTAAACGCCTTGAGCAGAAATCCAAACCGCCGTTCCGCTTCCTCTTTGGAAAAACCGAGGATACTGAAAACCCTCGATTGAAGTTTCGGGTCGTGGATCCTGATGGAGCCGGAGGCGATTTCATTCCCGTTGATGACCAGGTCATACACATCGCCTGTCACGGCGCCGGGATCTTTCTCCAGCGAATCGATATATTCTTCCTTCGGCATGGTAAACATATGGTGCGCGGGGTCCCAACGCTCCTCCTCCTCATTCCATTCAAACAGAGGAAAATCGACAATCCAGCAGAACTCGAAGACTCTTTTGTTAATGAGCCCTAAATCCCGGCCCAGCCTGCTTCGCACCGCGCCCATTGCGATACATGCCTTGTTCCATTTATCCGCGACGAACAAAAGGAGGTCGCCTTCTTCGCATCCGAGACGGTCGATTATTTTTCCAGCTTGGTTGGTAAAAAACTTTGCGATGCCGCCGTCGAGGGCGAGGGCTTTCTGGGCTTCTTTCTCTTCCGCGCCTGTAACCTTCATCCATGCAAGCCCCTTGGCGCCGTAAATTTTCGCGGCCGCTTCGAGCTCGTCGATCTGTTTTCTCGAATAATCCGCGCGGCCCGGGACCCGCAGCGCCTTGACCGAACCTCCTGACTCGGCCACGCTCTTGAACACCTTGAAATCGGAAGCCTCGGCGATGTCTGTGAGGTCTTCGATTTCGAGACCGAACCTGAGGTCCGGTTTGTCGGTGCCGAAACGGTTCATCGCATCCGCAAAGGAGATGCGGCGGAAAGGTATTTCTACTGTGTACCCTAAGGCCTTGTCAAAAACATGCTTCATCAGCCCTTCTACTATTTCGAACACATCGTCCCGGCTTACAAAGCTCATTTCCAGGTCGATCTGGGTGAACTCGAGCTGCCGGTCGCCGCGGGCGTCTTCGTCCCTGTAGCAGCGGGGAATCTGGAAGTATTTATCGATTCCGGAAACCATGAGGATTTGCTTGAAAAGCTGTGGTGACTGGGGAAGGGCAAAAAACTTTCCCGGATGGAGCCGTGCGGGTACAAGGAAATCCCGGGCCCCTTCAGGGGTTGATTTTATCAAGGTCGGTGTTTCGATTTCATAAAAGCCCTTCGAATCCAAATACTCTCTGGTGGCATAGGTAACGTCGTGGCGAAGTTTGATTTTCCGCTGCATGGAAAAGGACCGGATGTCGAGATACCGGTATTCGAGCCTCAGATCTTCCTTTGCCTCGCTCTTTTCATCAATCATGAATGGAAGGACGTCGCATGCCGAAAGAACGGATAATTTTTCCGCGGCTACTTCTATTTCGCCGGTAGGCATTTCAGGATTGACCATCTCCGCGGGCCGTTCCCGGACCGCCCCCTCGACGGCAATACAGTATTCGAACTTTAAGGAC
>CAYWIK010000037.1:0-2683 GCA_964458315.1 uncultured Spirochaetales bacterium
TCGAAATTATCAGCAGACCGTACCTCGTGTTCATTTTCCTTCCATATATCCTCTTCCTCGGCGGACCCTTAGGCGAAGAGATAGGCTGGCGGGGATACGCCCTTCCCCGTTTACTCCGAATTTTTCGGCCGATTTCGGCATCCCTTATTTTAGGTGTAATTTGGGCGCATTATGAGGAAAATTTCCAGCCATTGAAGGATATGAACTCCTCCTTTCGTTTTCTCTCCTGTTCAGCGGACTCCGCCGCCCGGTGCTCCTCCGAGAGTACCGAAGAATCACCCGGATACCCGAGAACAACAAGAGTTATCAAAACATATTTGTCGGGTATTCCTAAACATTTTTTAATCTCCACCGGCTTGAAACCTGCTATCGGATGTGCAATAAGTCCTTCTTTCGTCGCCTGAAGGATTAGGTTCTCTACCGCTAATCCCGTATCGAAAAGAGCATACTCCCGCCGGTCACTCAACCGGCAATCCAGTTCGGCATCCGTAACAGCGCAAACGATACAGGGACTTCGTTTCGCCCAATAATTGCCTCCCGGGAGATGCTCTTTCAGCGCTTTCAGATTTTGCTGTTCATTTACCACTACAAACCGCCACGGCTGATTGTTAAAACAGGAAGGAGCTAGTGAAGCGGCATGAAGAACCCGTTCGATGAGATTCTCGGGCACCGGCTTCTCATCCAGCGCACGTCTCGCCCGCCGCAAGAAGATCTCATTAATTATCCCGTGCGTGTTCATGTTCATATTGCCTAAAGTCAATCGCCCTTTACGCCTTCGGCAATCCGGTCGCCAATTTTCTTGTCTATGTTGCGCCAGTACTCGAGTGCGCGCTTAAGCACCGGTTCGGACACGCCGTCTTTCAAGTGGCCGACGACATTTGACACCAGCCGATCGCGCTGTTCGTCGTCCATGACTTCATTGATCAAAGCGTTCGGCTGACTCCAGTCGTCATCGTCCTTGCGCAGGGTGTATGCAGCGCGCATGAAATCTCCGCCCGCACTCCAGACCGCATCTTCCGGATAGCGTTTCGGATCGGCTTGTGGACCGCCTTTGGAATTGGGCGCATAGACCGGATCTGTAACATTATCGATCCGCATTTTTCCGCCTTTGCTGTAGCTGTTAACTGCAGCCTTCGGGCGGTTCACGGGAATCTGTTTGTAGTTGACCCCGAGCCGGGCGCGGTGGGCGTCGGCATACGAGACCAGACGGGCGAGGAGCATTTTATCAGGGCTGGGTCCGATCCCGGGAACAAGGTTGTTCGGTTCGAAAGCAGCCTGCTCGATCTCGGCATGAAAATCTGAAGGATTTCGATTGAGGACCAGCTTACCCACTTCCTGCAGGGGGTAATCGCTGTGGGGCCACACCTTGGTAAGATCAAAAGGATTTATCCTGTAGGTTTCCGCATCCTTGAAAGGCATGATTTGCACTTTGAGGGTCCAGCCGGGATAGTCCCCTTTTTTTATAGCCTCGAACAAATCACGCCGGTGATAATCCGCATCTTCACCGGCAATCTTGTCCGCTTCTTTCTGGGTGAGGAAATCGATGCCCTGGTCGGTCTTGAAGTGATACTTCACCCAATACCGCTCACCTTCGGAATTGACCCACATGAAGGTATGGCTGGTATACCCGTTCATATGCCGGTAGCTTTTCGGGACTCCGCGGTCGCTCATCAGGATGGTGACCTGATGGGCGGTTTCAGGCGACAGGGTCCAGAAGTCCCACTGCATATCATGGTCCCGAAGGCCGCTTTCCGCCCGGCGTTTCTGAGAATGGATAAAATGCTGGAACTTCATGGGATCGCGGATAAAGAATACAGGCGTGTTGTTTCCCACCATATCGTAGTTGCCCTCGCTCGTATAAAACTTAAGCGCAAAACCGCGCACATCTCTCCAGGTGTCGGGACTGCCGCTTTCACCGGCTACGGTGGAAAACCGGGCGAGTACTTCGGTCTTTGCGCCAGGCTGGAAAACCGCCGCTTTGGTATACGTACTAACATCCTTCGTTACTTCGAAGGAGCCGAAGGCGCCGGAACCTTTGGCGTGGGGCTGCCGGTCCGGAATCATCTCCCTGTTGAAGTTGGCCATCTGTTCCATGAGATAGTGGTCCTGCATAAGAACGGGGCCGTCCGGTCCTACTGTAAGGGAATACTCATCGCTCGCTACCGGAATCCCGGCATCCTTCGTGGTTGGTTTCGGGTTATCCTCTTTCATCGCAATACCTCCTTGGTATGCCTGGAAGACTTATTTAGGCTCTGTTTATATTGTAATACACCGGCGAGCGAAACACAAGGCAACTATATTTTAATTTAAAACACAATTACTCGATCTTCGTACCCGCTTCTCCGTTAATCGCCTCGGTAATTTTCTCCACCGAGGTAATTACAGCACACTTGCCTGTCCGCCTGACAAAGTTCATCGCCGCCGTCACCTTCGGGGCCATGGACCCGGTCCCGTTTTTGTCATTCTGCAGGAAAGCTTCTGCATCGACCGGACTCATCCGGTCAATAAGCCTTTCATCGGGGGTGTTGAAATTCTCCATCACTCCCGCTACGTCCGTGGCAATGACCAGCAGGTCGGCTCCGGCTTCCACCGCCAGCACGGAACTCGCCAAGTCCTTGTCGATGACCGCGTCCACCCCTTGGAAGGCCCTGCCGTTGCGGACAACCGGAATTCCGCCGCCGCC
>CAYWIK010000037.1:2783-10976 GCA_964458315.1 uncultured Spirochaetales bacterium
CGTCCACCCCTTGGAAGGCCCTGCCGTTGCGGACAACCGGAATTCCGCCGCCGCCGCAGCAAATAACGATAAAATTCTGCTGAATGAGCTGCTTTACTTCGTTTTTCTCGATAATGGTAACCGGATAGGGGGAAGCAACCACCCGCCGGTAACCCCGGGGCGTCTCGATTGTAGGATATTCAAAATGAGCCGCTTCCTCGACTGAAAAATAGGGGCCGATCGGTTTTGTCGGGTTTTGAAAAGCGGGATCTTTTTCATCTACCACAACGTATGAGATGAGGGATACCAAGGGATGAAATTCGATCCCCCGTTCCATAAGCGCCTCGTCCATAACCGATTCGATCATGTATCCGATCTGTCCCTGGGTCTGGGCGACTAATATCTCAAGCGGCATTTTAGGCACCTTGTCCGTCGCTTCCTGCTGAAGGAGCAGATTCCCCACCTGCGGTCCGTTGCCGTGGGTAATTACAATGTTATAAACGTCAACAAGCGCGGCTATCTGTCGAACGGGCACGTGCAGGTTCTCGAGCTGATCAGAAGCAGTTCCCTGCTGTCCTTTTTTTATCAGGGCGTTTCCGCCTAAGGCGATGACGATTGTTTCCTTTTGTGCCATATTGTTTCCCCCAACTAGATGTCGGAGAGAACAATATCATACTTTGAGAGTATGATCTATTTCCCCGCCCGCCAGCATACTGGACGAGGTCCAATAAAAAGTGTATATTTGCCCCAAGCAAATCTAATAATATTCGCTTTTCTTCCCTACACCACGCAAACACGGAGGCCATAGAGAGAAAGGCCAAGGAGAACTTTTGAAATTTGATCAACTTTCCCTCGATCACAGGATCCAAAAAGGGGTAAAAGCGGCGGGGTTTATAACACCCACACCTATTCAGGAACAGGCAATACCGGCGGCCCTTGAAGGCAGAGACCTTTTAGGTCTCGCCCAGACCGGCACCGGAAAAACGGCGGCATTTGTTCTGCCGATTCTTCAGAAACTCATCAAGGGACCCCGGCGGCGGGTACGGGCGCTGATCATTGCCCCGACACGGGAACTTGCCGAGCAAATATATCAGGACAGCATAAGACTCGGCAGGGAAACGGGAATTCGAAACGTTTCCATCTATGGAGGCGTAGGCAAAAATCCCCAATTAACGGCGTTAAAACAAGGCGCGGAAATAGTCGTCGCCTGCCCCGGACGTCTGCTCGACCATTTAGGAGAAGGCAAGATCGATCTTTCGGGAGTTGAAGTTCTCGTACTCGACGAGGCCGACCGTATGTGCGATATGGGCTTTCTTCCCGACATTAAACGAATACTGAAACATCTGCCGGCAAAAAAACAGATTTTGTTCTTTGCCGCAACCATGCCGAAGGAAATTCGGGGTCTTGCGGATACTATCCTGAAAAACCCGCAGCAAATCCAAATCGGCGTGATCGCTCCGGTCAAAACAGTTTCTCATGCACTCTATCCGGTCCCGGCCCAGCTTAAAAAAACGCTGCTCTTTTCGATATTAGAACAGACCGCCGCGGGCAAAGTGCTGATTTTTACCCGCACGAAACATAAGGCCAAAAACCTTGCTGCTATGCTGATGAAAAAGAAGTACCGGGTCGCAGCCCTTCAGGGGAACATGTCCCAAAACCGCAGGCAGGATGCCATTACCGGATTTCGCAGGGATAAATATGACATTCTTGTAGCGACCGATATTGCTGCCCGGGGAATCGATGTCTCGGAGATTACCCATGTGATCAACTTCGACATGCCCGACACCACCGATGCTTACACCCACAGGATCGGACGGACGGGTAGAGCGCAGAAAACAGGCACGGCGTATACCTTGGCCACCTCGGAGGACGGATCGATCCTCCGGAGGATCGAAAAAGTCCTCGGATTACCGATAGAGAAAAGAAGCCTGCCCGGTTTTGATTACGGCAACTTTATTCCGGAGAACCAGTTTTCCCGAAAAAACCGTACCGCCTCCAAAAAAACTAAAGTCAGGGTATAACAATTTCTTTCACCCGGCCTACTTCGCCCGACTCCAGCCGCACTTTAATGCCGTGGGGATGGTGCGGCGAATTGGTGAGCAGATCGCGTACCACGCCTTCGGTGAGTTTGCCGGTCCGCTGGTCGGCTTTGAGAACGATTCGGACTTTCATTCCCGGCTTGATATTGCCGCGTACAGTCCCCTCCATATCAGCTGATGATCTCCTTGAGGCTCTCCGCAGCGGCCCGCGGATTACCCTGACATACCCAGAGGCCTAAGTGTTCGAACCCGCCGGTCTCCTGGGTGTAGGGGAGAAACTCCAGATAGAGGCCGGCCCCCGGTCCGTTGTTCACCGTAATGTTATATGCCGTGAGCTTCCCGATCCGCGGCATGACTTCCATAATAGCAAGCGTCGCATCCTGAAGTCCGCCTGCCACCGCATCCAGTTCCCGATCATTTAAATCGTAAAGATGCTGCTTTTTTGTATCCTTCAGTACGAGGATCATATTGTAGGGCCGTTTCATGAACCAGGGAACCGCCAAAAGTGCCGGTCCATAATCTTTTATCGTGAGCTCGGGAGGATTTTCCCGCAGGAAGGTATCGGAGAAACATTCGCCCCGCCCTTTCAGATACTCTTCATCCAGCCGGAATCTTTGGGGCATCACATTGCTTAGGCCGATCTGCTGGTGTCCATGGACCAGGGAGCCGCCTACCGGAGAACCGTAGTTTTTAATAATCGATACATACCGCTTTTCAGGCGCTGTATCCGCTGAAAGAAGAAGCTTTTTCTCCAGCAAGGCGAGGCGCTCTAACACAATCCGCCGGTCTTCCAAAGGCATATTGTTCCAGTCCCGGTCGTGAAAGCTGGAACTCCACTGCAGGAGGTGCACACCCCAGGGCAGCGCCTTTTCAGCATGCAGTGTTTGCGGAGTTTCCTCGAACTGCCGGACATCATGCCCGCCCGACGGATAAAGGACGGGGAAGAGGTTTTTATTGATGAATGTGTATCCTTCGCTGAGTTCCGCGATGTCTATGATGCCCGTGGTCTTCCCCTCGCATACGGGGCATGATTTCCCTTCATCCTCGGCATGCACCTCCCGCGGGTTATCGTGGGGCCGTTTCGCCCGGGCTGAATTGTAGAGGACAACCGCACCGTCCCTCGGATCGATCTGATACATCTCGTCGGGAGCAAACTTTGCAAGCTGTTCCTCCTCCCTAACAAGCTCGAAAATTTCGTCGGGAGAAAGCTCTTCCAAATTTTCCCGCTGGATAAGTTTTTGAATATTTTCTTTGGTTATTTTTTTCATCATTAAAACTCGATCGCCCGCAGGAACCGCTGGGTCATTTCCTCCCAGGTAAAGTACGGGACGGTAATGTGATAAGCGACCTGGCCGCTTTTTTTCCTTAGGGTCTCGTCATCGAAGTAAAACTTGAGGGCCTGGGCAAATCCTTCTACGTCATCCGCCGGGACCACAATGGCCCCCTCACCCACACTCAAAATACTGTCACCCTTTTCGCACGGTACTTTTTCGATGTCCTCGCTCAACAGGTATTCGGTGACAAAGGGAATCAAATTACTGCCGACCACCGGGACCCGGGTGGCCGCCGCTTCCTGGACCGCCATACCGAATCCTTCCATCACCGAGGGAGAACAGTAGATGTCCGTGACCGAATAGAGATACGGGAGCCGTTCCCACTCATTTCCAATCGCGGCAATGTGTGACCGCGAACCTGTTTCCTCCATCAATTGTTCCAGTTCCGCGGCAAGGTCTTTTTCGGTTTTATCAAAGGCAACCACAAGAATCGTATCCGGATAGGACTGCCGAAGTTTCGCGAAAGCCTTGATGAGTACATCCTTTCGCTTTGTACGGTCGGTCCTGCTTATTTCCGAGATAATTTTGCATTTGCGCACTTCATCTTCCTGAAGACCGGTGGTGGAACTCAGGAAACTCCATATGTCATGTTCCTGCGGTATTTGACGACGGTAAAAACGTTCCGGATTAATGCATGGAGGCAGAAAGAGCGGATCTTCATACCCGTAATCCTCTTTCAGGGAGTCCCTGATGAGTGCCGAGGTTGCCCCGACACCGTCGAGGTGTTCGTTAAAGGTTTTTTCCGTTTCTATCCGTTCAGGCAGCCGGAGCTTCTCCCAGGTCTCGGGCTTCATGTTTCTCTTTTTTACCGCGCCGACGGAGTGGGGCACCCACACGTGGGTGATCCGTTCTTTCCGTTTTTGATTATACATGATGCCTAAGAGGGCGGAATCCCAATAGTGGGAGATAATCAAATCCACCGGAATACCTTCATTGTTTAGGTAGTTATAGAGAAAATCTGCAAGCTGGGGGATGTGGTCTTTCATGTCCTCCTTTCGAACGAACTGTTTTGTATCGTCTTCGATGTAGAGAATGCGCTGGTTCTTGTCCTTGTACCGCACACCGTTATGGATTTCACGAGTGACCGGATGTTCATATCCGCCGCGGTTTACAATGGTTATCTTATATCCGAGATCGGCTAAGACTTCGGTGAATTGATTGACGAATACATTCTGCCCGCCCGTATCAGGAAGACCGGGGATAAACTCCCACCTGTGCATCCCGTGATTGGTGATCATCAAAATATGTTTTTTGTCGGATGATAAAAAATGATGACGAATGTTTTTCTCTTCTGCCATGATAACTCCTTTTCTTTGGGTTGCTCTAGATTATTCCGAAATGGGCGAGTCCTTCTTTCACCCCGGCTGCATACGATGCCCGTGCAAAGTAAAAGCCGTCCCGAGGATCATTGGATGTAACGCTTTTCAATTCCGGTTTTGCGTTGTTTACCACAATTCCGCGGGAGAACTCATCCATCATCGACCAGTCGTTGCCGCTGTCTCCGGCCGTGACTACCAGCTTCGGTTTCAAACCGAGATAATCGATAAGGAAAGAGATTGCCTTTCCTTTTCCCGCAGAGGCAGGAATGATGTCCAAATCCTTTCCGGAAGACCATACTACCTGATAATCCCCATGGTGCTCGGCAACCCGCTCCCGAATTTCCCGGGCCGCTGCTTCCGGATCGGGAGACTTGTCGAGAAAGCAGCTCACTTTTAAAGGGGTGTTGAATATTTCAGGCTGCATTTCCAAACCGTCAATACCGACAAGAAATTCTTCACCCTGTTTTCTGGAAAATCCCTCTTTCAGTTTTTTATCCCATTCAGCCAACGGCTTCCGGTCCCGGTGAAAGGGCGGGAGAAAAATTTCGGTCCCTACCAGGGATATGACCGCATCTCCTTCAGGGATTCCTTCCTTTTCGAATCCGTCCATCACCTGTTCAAGTCTTCTCCCGGTAGAGAGAAAAAGAGTAAGCCGATTATCCTTCCTGAGAGAACTCAATATTTCTGCAAGTTCATCGAGGGCTGCACGGTCGCCGGTGAGGGTATTATCGATATCAGAAGCCAATAAGTATTTATCTTCCATATATTAAAGATACTAGTTTATTTATAAACGTAAAGGCGAATGGAGAAATTTGGCCCCATTATGCCCGGATTGAAGCAGCATCGACCCTTGATGAACTTTTCTTTATACCATACTATGCGCGGATGGAACGCAAAACGATCGAGAAAGTAGACTTGCCGTTGGAATTGGCGGAAGTGCTGGAAGAATGCCGGGGATATACATTCTTTAACACCCTCGAGGAACTGATCGAGGCTTCGGTTCCTATTCCGGGTGAAGATTGGTTCGATGTTAAATTTCCTGTCGAAGGAAAGGACGATGTCACCGAGGCCCAGTCCTGCCGTGTGAAGAACGGCATTGCGGTAAATTATCTGGAGCCGTATATGCGGCGGAGGGACCCGAACTGTATGGTGATCGGTGACGATCTTCCGTCCGATAAGCCCCGCTATACCGAGCGTTTCGGGAAACCCTTCGGCCCGATGAGGGAAGAAACCTTCAGATGGCTTAAATCCCAGGAATTAGGCTGCTACGTGTTTGCCGTGGGACATGAAATCGTCGGGGTTGATGCCTGTGTCATCGCGCCGAAGAATGTCGGCTTTTTTGCCTACGGATTGGCGCTCCTGCAGGGGATAAAGGACATAAGGAATGCGGAAAAAAATATATCTCCGTCCTGTTTCCTTTATGTAGCCCCTCCTTTTCGGCACACCCACTTTGAGGGCAAACAGGTCGTAGTACACAACCGCTCTGAAGAGCTCTACGAAATTTTCAGCTATAATCTCTATCCCGGCCCGAGTGCTAAAAAGGGTATCTACGGTGCACTGATTCATTATGGGGAAAAAGAGGGCTGGGTCACGGCCCACACCTCGGCGGTCCAGGTGGTCACCCCTTATGACAACAAGGTCAATATCATGCATGAAGGGGCCTCAGGAGGCGGAAAGAGCGAAATGCTCGAACACGTTCACCGCGAGGAGAGCGGGGAGCTGCTACTCGGAGAAAACATCAACACCGGAGAAAAACACTACATCTGCCTGCCCCGCACCTGCGCTCTCCATGCAATCTCCGACGATATGGCTCTTTGTCATCCGTCTATTCAGCGGAACGACGGAAAGCTCTACATACTCGATGCCGAAGAGTCATGGTTCATCCGGGTAGACCACATAACCAATTACGGGACTGACCCGGATGTCGAAGCGAGGTCGATTCATCCGGATGAATCGCTCCTGTTTCTCAACATCGACGCAAAACCGGGAGGTACCGCCCTCTTGTGGGAGCATATCGAAGATGCTCCGGGGAAGTCCTGTCCGAATCCGCGTTTCATCTTCCCGCGCAAGAGCTTTCCTCATGTCATAAAAAATCCGATAGGGATAAACATCCGAAGTTTCGGCGTACGGACACCGCCCTGCACCAGAGAAAACCCTTCCTACGGGATCATCGGACTTACGCAGGTCCTCACCCCGGCGCTTGCATGGCTGTGGCGGCTCGTATCACCCAGGGGGTATGCAAATCCGAGTATTGTCGATGAAGGCGGAATGTCTTCCGAAGGGGTCGGTTCTTACTGGCCTTTCGCGACCGGAAAGAGGATTAATCAGGCAAATCTACTGCTGACACAGATCATAGATACACCGGAGGTACGGTATATCCTGTGTCCCAATCAGCACATCGGCGCCTGGAAAGTAAAATTTATGCCCCAGTGGATCATGCGGGAATATCTCTCCCGCCGCGGCGGTGTGTGGTTTACCAAAAACCAAATCCGGCCCGCGCCCGACCCGCTTCTCGGCTACTCTCTTAACCGTGTCGTCATAGAAGGGGTTGAAATTCACGAAGAACTGCTCATGCCGTGGAAGCAGCCGGAGATAAATGAAGAAACATACAGCAAAGGGGCGGCGATCCTCTACGCTTTTTTCCGCAAAGAACTCGATCAGTATATGAAAGACCCGCACCTGCTGCCCGAGGGAAGGAAAATTATTGAATGCGCCTACGACCGCGGAAGTATAAGCGATTTTGAATCTCTTATCGAGAGCCCTTCTCTGATTGTAGAGGAATGATCGGCAGGTCTAAATAATCTCGATGTTTTTCATACTCACATTGACGGTAAACGGGCCTGCTTCGGTAGAAAACGGGAGGCCGATTATAGGCGCTTTATGGGGCCATTGGACCTTATGATTCTTCCCCTGGATGACGATCGGCGTGGAGATATCGAGGTTAATTCCCTTTTCCGCAAGCGGCCCTACGGCATTTCCGGCGATGATATTGGTAATTTCTCCGATTACCTCGTTGATAATGTGCGACCGGTCCGATTCTTTCTCAAAAACAACCCCGCTACGCTTAATTAACTGGTTTGCGAGCACCCTGGGGAGACGGATTACCACAACCCCCATCTCGCTCCCGATAAAGCTGATAACCCCGGAAACTTCCCAGTGGTGATTTCCAAAATTATCTACAAGGTGAGGCTTTCCCGGCTTCGCCTCGAGGGAAAACATCTGTTTGAAAAGAGAAATTGCTGCGGTTAAGAAAGGGTTAACAATTTCCGCTTTCATATAAAATTACTTTTTTACATAATCCGTTCTCTTTCGATGATAGGTGAAAGGATGAGGGCCGTCAAGCAGAAAATTTATAATTGACCTCATTGCTAAGGAAGAAGCGTGGAACCAGATGGTGCAGTTTTTAGACGGCAACTTGAAAAATTAGTATATTTACTATTGTTATGCATATAAGGAACATAAATCCGGCTACAGAAGAGATTATCTATGAATATGAAACCATGAGTGATTCGTCGATTCAGT
>CAYWIK010000037.1:11076-19852 GCA_964458315.1 uncultured Spirochaetales bacterium
GAGTTTACCAACCGGAAAGCAGTAAACATCTACCGGCCGTGACGCCGGGCAGAAACACAATTTTTATAAAAAAAACCGACCGATTAGTCGGAATTCTCATTGACAACCCCTGAAACAATGCCTATAATGGCCAAACTTAGCAGGTGATTCTATTGATAGAAACAGGAGGATGAAATGAAAAAAGGAATAAAAAGAATACTGATAATCACCCTTTTGCTGACAGGCCTTGCCGGGCTTATCTTCGCGGGAGGACAGAAAGAGGGAGAGCCTTCGGAACCAATTAAGATCGGAGCAATTTTCGCAGTCACCGGGCCGGCTTCGTTTTTAGGAGCGCCGGAAGCGAAAACCGTGGAGATGATCGTGGAGGAGGTCAACGCGGAAGGCGGTATCCTCGGCAGACCTGTGGAGGTAATTATAAAAGATTCCGGAGCCAATCCGGAAAAGGCGATTTCCTTTGCAAAACAGCTTATCGAGGAAGAACAGGTGGCGGCAATTATCGGTCCGAGTACCAGCGGCGAGAGCATGCAGATCAAGGAACTTTGCCAGAAGGCGGGGACACCCCTCCTCTCCTGTGCGGCGGCGGAAGCGATCGTCGATCCGGTTGCTTCGTATGTATTCAAGACTCCGCAGAAAGACAGTTATGTCGCACGATGGATTTTCGAAACCATGCAGGACATGGATATTAATAAAATCGGCGTGGTCGCCGCGAATACCGGTTTCGGCAATGCCGGAAAGGGGCAGCTCGAAAAATACGCTCCGGAATACGGCATCGAGATTCTTATTGCCGAGACATACGACAGCGCGGCAACGGACCTCACATCCGTACTTACCAAGCTGAAAGCCCAGGGAGTCGACGCGGTGGTAAACTGGTCGATCGTTCCGGCCCAGTCGATTGTTCCAAAAAACATGAAACAGCTCGGCATGGATATACCTCTGTTCCAGAGTCACGGATTCGGCAACATCAAATACGTCGAAGCGGCGGGGAAAGCCGCGGAGGGAATCATCTTTCCCTGCGGCCGCCTTTTAGTAGCCGAAAAGCTTCCCGATTCAGACCCGCAGAAGGAAACATTGGTCGCATATAAGACAAACTACGAGTCGAAATATAATGAAGCGGTAAGCACCTTCGGCGGCCACGCGTACGATGCGCTGATGATCGCGCTCGAAGCGATTAAAAATGCGGGTTCAGCCGAGCGGTCGGCGATTAGAGACGCCGTTGAAAACATTGACGCTTTTCCCGGCACGGGGGGTGTTTTCGACTTCAGCCCTGAAGACCACAACGGTCTCGGCATGGATTCCATTATCATGTTGACGGTAAAAAATGGGGAGTTTGCGCTTTTCTCAAAATAAGTAACAGTGTAGAATAGCTCACAGCGTGGACGGTTCTTTACTCATTCAATACGTTTTCTCAGGGATTACTGTAGGAAGTATCTATGCGGTGGTGGCCATCGGATTCAATATCATCTACAATGCCACCGGTATCATCAATTTCGCGCAGGGAGAGTTCGTCATGCTCGGCGGCATGATCGGGCACACCTTCTCCCTCATCATGCCTCTTACCCTCGCAATTCTCTTCGCCGTCATCATCACCGCAGTTGTAGGTTCGGTTATCGAAATTGTATTTATCCGGAGCCTTCGGGCGCCGTCGGTCCTGCGGATGATTATCGTGACTATAGGGCTCTCGATTATTATCCGGGAAGCGGCCCTTCATATTTGGGACGAAAAGGTTCGGGCCGTCCCGTTTTTTACCGGCGATGAGGTGTCGTCCGTCAACATCTTCGGAGCACATATCTCCCCCCAGGTCCTCTGGGTCTTAGGCACCACCGCACTGATCGTAGCGGCGCTCTACCTCTTTTTCACTTTCACCCTCACCGGCCAGGCGATGCGGGCTTGCGCCGACAACAGGAGGGCGGCCAGCCTCTGCGGCATCAATACGAGCACCATGGTAAACATCGCCTTCGTTCTGAGCGCCGGGATCGGAGCGCTTGCGGGCTGCGTTACCTCCCCGTTAACTCAAACCAGCTATAATATGGGGGCGGACCTCGCAATCAAGGGGTTTACCGTGGCAATTCTCGGAGGACTGGGGAACAGCATGGCCGCTGTAGCAGCGGGTCTGCTCTTAGGGCTTCTCGAGGCGTTCAGCGTCTCTCTTATGCCGATGGCGTATAAAGACGTGATTGCGATTTTGATTCTCCTTTTAGTGCTCGTATTAAAGCCGAGCGGCCTGTTCGGATCGAAAGAAATTGCGGCGCTTAAGGAGTATTGATGCAGGCACGAAGGTATCTTCCCGTAGGATTTCTCATTGCAGCGGTTGTTGTTGTCCAGCTTCTCACCTCTCTCTTTGACGCGAACTACTACCTTACCCAGCTTACTATGGCGGCCTATTATTCCCTCGTGGCTGTAGGCCTCTGCATGTTCATGGGTTACGCAGGTCAGATTTCCTTAGGCCAGGCCGGGTTTTTTGCCATCGGAGGCTACTCTTCCGCGGTCCTTTCCACGATGAATCTGGTCCATCTCCGGGGAAGCGCCGTTATCGATTTCCTTACCAGGGCACGTTTTCTTACTGCGGGAGAAGACCTCTACGGCGAACCTCTGCTCTGCGTCTCGCCCTGGGTGGCGGCCCTCGCCGGCATTTTTCTTACAATAATTATTGCCATGATCATCGGTCTGCCGATTTTAAAACTCAAAGGCCACTATCTGGCAATGGCGACCCTCGGATTCGGGATTATTATTTACCGGATCGTCCTCGGCACATCCCTCTTCGGCGAGGCTGACGGGATAAGCAATGTTCCGGGTTTCCCCATTCTACCCGGGCTCACGGTAAACGGAGACTTCCAGTCCCGGGTAAGCAATTACTATATCGCCTGGGCTATTGTGGTAATCGGCCTCCTCTTTCTTATAAACCTCATCAACTCGAGGGCGGGCCGCGCCTTGCGGTACCTTCACGGAAGCGAAGAGGCGGCCCGGGCGATGGGAATAAATACATCCCGGTTCAAGCTTTCGATTTTCATTTTGGCAGCGGTTTTTGCTTCCGTCGCCGGGATTTTTCTCACCCACTTCAACGCCGGCATCGGGCCGTCGGAAGCCGGGGTAATGAAATCGGTCAGATACGTAGCAATCGTGGCTGTCGGCGGAATGGCGAATATCTGGGGGACCCTGGTAATGGGAACTGTCCTTAATTTTCTCTCTCTCCGCGGCGTTTTCGGTTCCTATGACGACGCCATATTCGGTGCGATCCTGATTCTTATTATGATTTTTGCTCCGGACGGAATTTTGAAAATGCCGTTTTTTCGAGAAACAGCATTGAAAATTCGCAAGCGCTTTACAGGGAAACAAAATGCCGGATAAACAACCCCTCCTCGAGCTCTCGGGGGTAAGCCGTTTCTTCGGCGGCCTCAAAGCGGTTAACGATGTCTCTTTCGGTGTAATACCCGGAACGATTAAAGCTGTTATCGGTCCGAACGGCGCGGGAAAAACAACTCTCTTCAACTGCATCACCGGGAGCCTCGCGCCCACGGCCGGCTCGATCACATTCGACGAGGAAGAGATTACCGGCTGCAGGGAGTATGAGATTGCGTACAAGGGAATCCTTCGGACCTTTCAGAACCTGAAACTGGCCGGACACATGACCGTCCTCGAAAATGTGATGGTCGGCCGGCACACGAAAAGCAGCGCCGGGTTTTTCGCGGGAATCCTCAACCTGCCGAAGACCTGGAGGGAAGAGAAGGAAATCCGCGAGCGGGCCTTTGAATATTTAAAAATTTTCGGAATCGAAACGCTGGCGCATACTGCGGTCGCGAATCTCCCATTCGGAAAACAGCGGGCCGTGGAGTTCGCCCGCGCCATGGCAGCTGAGCCGACCCTGCTGCTCCTGGACGAACCGGCTTCGGGGCTCAACATATATGAAACCGAGGAACTGGCGGATATTATTCTCAAGATAAAAGAACGGGGAATAACCATCCTTTTAGTTGAGCATGACATGGCCCTGGTGATGGATATTTCCGACGAAATCGCGGTACTCAATTTCGGGCAGCTCATTGCCTCGGGTACGCCCGAGGAGGTGCAGCAAAATCCCGATGTCATAGAAATCTATTTAGGCGGCGCCGATGCTTAAGGTCAGAAATCTCGAAGCAGGATACGGAAAGCTCAGGGTCATCAAAGGTATTTCCCTCCACGTCAATCCTGGGGAGATTGTGACGATCATCGGAGCAAACGGCGCCGGAAAAACCACCCTCCTCAACGCCTTGGCCCGCCTGGTGGAACCGAATTCCGGTGAAATTTTGTTCAGGGATACGACGATTACAAAAGAACGGCCGGAAAAGGTCGTGCGAATGGGCTGCGCTTTGGTCCCCGAAGGACGGCAGTTATTTTCGACCATGACGGTAAGGGAAAATCTGGTTTTAGGAAGTTATATACTCTACAAAAAACGGGCGCGGGAAGCGGCGGAAAGGGAAATGGAAAATGTTTTTACCCTTTTCCCGAGGCTCCGTGAACGGGCGCATCAGCTGGCAGGGACCCTCTCCGGTGGAGAGCAGCAAATGCTTGCCATCGGCCGGTCCCTTATGGCGCAGCCGGAACTGATCATGATGGACGAACCGTCTATGGGCCTTGCGCCGCTTATCGTGAAGGATATTTTCCGGATCATCGAAAATCTGAAAAAAAACGGAAAGACTATTCTCTTAGTCGAACAAAACGCCCGGGCCGCTTTGGGCATTGCTGACCGGGGATATGTGATGGAAACGGGAGTGTTGTTTTTGGAGGGCACAGCGGAAGAACTCCTGGACAACAACGATGTACGGCGCGCGTACCTCGGAAAAGACTACAAGAGGATCGACGATTTAGACGGAGAGTACAAAGGGGGACGATCATGATGTTTAACAGAGAATATGAATCGATGGACCGGGAAGATCTCGCGCAGCTGCAGATCGAACGGCTGCAGCTAACTTTAAACCGCGTTTACAGAAACGTAGCATTTTATAAGACATTGTTCGATGAGAAAAAGATCAATATTGAAGAAATCAAGTCTCTCAAAGACCTGACAAAGCTTCCCTTTACCACCAAGGAAGACCTTCGGCAAAGCTATCCCTACGACATGTTCGCCGTTCCCCTCCGGGACATAGTCAGGATCCATTCCACCTCCGGCACGACCGGTAAACCGATTGTAGTCGGGTATACAAAAACCGACATCGGCGTGTGGAGTTCCCTCGTCTCCAGGGTGCTGACCGCGGCGGAAGTCACCGACCACGATTTCATTCAAATTGCTTTTAATTACCATCTCTTTACCGGAGGTTTCGGCTTCCACTATGCCGCGGAAAAAATCGGCGCATCGGTAATTCCGGCGTCCAACGTGGATATCTCGAAGCAGATCACCATTATGCGGGACTTCAAAACCTCCACGCTGGTAAGTACTCCCGGATTCGCCCTCCACATTGCCGCGGTGCTCGGGGAGATGGGGATCCATCCTGAAAGTTTAAACCTTCGGGTCGGCGTGTTCGGGGCCGAACCGTGGAGCCAAAATCTCCGTACCGAAATCGAACGCAGCCTCCACATAAGGGCATTCGATAATTACGGAATCACCGAGGTCCTCGGGCCGGGAGTCGCCTATGAGTGCACGGAAAAAAACGGCCTGCACGTAAACGAAGACCACTTCATTGTAGAGATAATCGACCGGGACACCCTCGAACCGGCAGGGCCTGGAGAAAAAGGAGAATTGGTATTTACCACGATCACGAAGCAGGGTTTTCCGCTGATTCGGTACAGGACCGGGGACATTTCCGCCCTTGTTCCGGATACCTGCCCCTGTGGCCGAACGCTTATACGGATGGAGAAGGTCACCGGAAGGACCGACGATATGATTATCGTCGAGGGAAACAATGTTTTTCCGTCCCAGATCGAGGAAGTGCTTCTCCAAATCGAGGGAGTAGAGCCTCATTACGAAATTATTCTCGACCGGGACGCGGGCGTTGATACCATGGAAATTCGCGTGGAAGTTTCCGACATGCTCTCCCTGGTAGATGAGATAAAAAACCTGGAGCTGTTCAGAAACAAAATCCAAGACCATCTGCAGGCGATTTTAGACATACGCCCGATTGTCACCCTGGTAGAACCGAAGACCCTGACCCGGTCCGTTGGCGGGAAACTTTCCAGGGTGACGGACAAGCGGGTATTATAGAGGAGGAAATAATGGAAAAAAAACAATTAGGCAACTCGGGTTTATCTATCACCCCGGTCGGACTCGGCACATGGGCCCAGGGAGGCGGAAATTGGAGCAAGGGCTGGGGTGATCAGGAAGATGCGGACTCGATTGCAGCGATAAAAACTGCCGTATCTCTGGGGATAAACTGGGTCGACACGGCCGCGATCTATGGGGTCGGACACGCGGAGGAAGTCCTCGGCCGCGCTTTATCCGATATTCCCGCAAGCGAGCGGCCCCTCGTGTTTACCAAGTGCGGCCGTCACTACCGGCCGGACGGCTCCATAACCGGTATTCTCAAACGGGAAAGCGTCATTGCGGAAGCAGAGGCAAGTCTGAAGCGGCTTGGCATCGAAACAATCGATCTGTATCAAATCCACTGGCCCCTGCCGGACGAAGACATCGAAGAGGCATGGGAGACCCTGCAGGAGCTTAAAAAAAGCGGCAAGGTCAGACACACAGGGGTTTCCAACTTCAATGCAGCGCAGCTTAAAAGGATAGAGCCCATAGCAGAGGTGACAAGTCTGCAGCCTCCCTACAGCATGGTTGTCCGGGAAGTAGAAAAAGAAACCCTCCCCTCCTGCAGAGAAAAAAACATCGGCGTCATTGCATACAGTCCGATGCAGAAGGGGCTGCTTACGGGAAAATACACTCTCGAAAAGGTGCGGTCCTTCCCGGAAAACGACCACCGGAGAGAGGACCCGCTTTTTTCATCACCGAAGGTTGAAAAAATCCTCGCCCTCGTGGATGAATGTAAAGTCTTCGCCGCGGAGCGGGGGCACACAGCAGCCCAGCTTGCCGTTGCCTGGGTAATCAATCAGCACGGGGTTACCGGTGCCATCGTGGGCGCCAGGAGCCCGGAACAGATCCGGGAAACCGTGCAGGCCGGAAAATGGAACTTATCGGAAGAGGAGCTGGCCCGGCTTCGGGAGATGATTGAACGCCGTTTATGAATCGGTTCGACGGGAAAATAAGAAATCGCATTTTGAAAAGGAGAAGCAATATGGCGCAGCCGGAAACTTTAGTCGTCCTTTGGACAAGCGGAGACCGCGATATAGCATTTAAAATGGTTTTTATGTATACCCTTAATTCAAAATTACGGGGCTGGTGGAAAGATGTAACGATAATCGTCTGGGGTCCTTCAGCGGAGCTGTTAAGCTATGATTCAGAACTACAGGAACACGTTGTCCGGATGAAAAAAGAAGGAATCAACTTTGAGGCCTGCGTAAGCTGTTCAGACCAGTATGGGGTTTCGGAAGAATTAAGGAAACTCGGGATAGACGTAAAAGGAATGGGAAGCGTCTTTACCGATTATTTAACCAGTAAAAAACACAAAGTTATTACCCTTTAATAGTAGGGCGTAATGTCGAATACGAGTGGGAAGTCAGTCTCCTCCCCCTCTACTAAAGCAAAAAGATAGTACCCCTCTGCATTCAGATTGAAACGTTCAGGCCCCTCTTCCTCCTGTTTCATATAGGTGAAATGGTCCAGTTCGTTGTCCTCATACGCCCAAAAAAATGAATGTGCACCCGCGGGAACGGGAATAAAATCGGTTATCCGGCGGTCGTCTATTGTTTTTAGCTCCAGCTTAGTTTTATACTGCCAGCCTGCTCCTAATTCTATTCTCGACAGCGTCGATCCCGATAAATTGAAAAAACAAACCTGCGGCTGACTGGTCTTTTCTTCTTCTAATTCCAAATAAAGAATTTCCCCCCTTTGGGTAATCACAATACAGTATAACTCCCCAGGCAGTACCGGGCATGCATGAGGGCTTCCCGGTCCCTCCGCCCATTGATACCAATCCGCAGCGCCTGTTTGCTTAAAATAGAGGGTAAATTCTCCCTCATGATCCAAGGGCTCGAGACGTGTAGCCCAATTTGAACGGACTCCCCGTGCTTCGAATGTTTTGACCTCTTTGTTCTGAAGACGAAGATCAAAGGTCACAGCGGATAAATTAAAGACAAATAGTTTAGGCTGTTCAGTCTGTGCCTTTGCATCGGCCGTGAACAGTAATATCAAGAGGACAGTAAAGGCGAAAGATAGTCTTTGTTTACGCATCATAAACTCAGCGGATATCTATTAAATCATTGAAAAACGGATAACATTCCAGAATATGGTTATTCCTAAGGCAAGAAAAAAGATAATCTTGCCATGCTTTACCGAGTATGTATCATATCTCGGTACTTTTGTCCCGTCGCTGAGACGTTCTTTCCCAAAGGCAAGAAGCGCGCCGATAATAAGGCCGATCAGGCCGCCGAGGGCCGCAAATATGTATCCCACGACAATGAGGCCGGTACCCGCCCTCTTGCCGTAGCCGGATGCCGTGCCCGGCTGCTGAACCGCCTCTTCGTTTTTCGGCTGAGATGCATTTGTATCTTCCACACTAACCTCCTCATAGTTCGCTGGTACGGATACTATACCTTGTGCTTTCCCATACCGCAAGCTAGAAAAATACTAATTTAAATGTTGATCAACCAGAAATTGAGCGATCTCCCGGGATCCATTTTTCAGTTCAAGCTCCCGGATTCTCTTTTTTCTTTTCTCAAGCTCCGCCATCCCGGAGCTCAATATGTGCTCAAGGAGAGC
>CAYWIK010000038.1:0-4511 GCA_964458315.1 uncultured Spirochaetales bacterium
GCGAATTAATTCGCGAAAAGCTAAAAATTGCAAAAAAAGTCGCCTTGACCGATTCGTCGGTTTTGCTCCTCGGTGAAAGCGGCGTAGGAAAGGAGCTTTTCGCTGAACAGATCCACAAGGGAAGTGAACGGAGGGATAAACCGTTTATCAGGGTAAACTGCGCGGCCCTGCCGGACCATCTTCTCGAAAGTGAACTCTTTGGACATGTCAAAGGAGCGTTCACCGATGCAGTCCAGGACCGAATGGGCAGATTCGAACTTGCGGACCAGGGTACCATTTTTCTCGACGAAATAGGCGAAATACCGGTAAACCTGCAAACGAAACTGCTTCGGGTAATAGAAAACAAGGTATTTGAAAAAGTCGGCTCTTCAGAGTCCATGAGCGTGGATGTGAGAATTATCGCAGCCACGAACAAAGACCTCGAAAAAGCGATCGAGGAAGGGAGCTTCCGGAAAGATCTTTACTACCGCCTCAATGTGCTTCCCCTGGAAATTCCGCCTCTTCGCAACCGCACCGACGATATTCCGGAGCTCGCAGATTTTTTTCTGCACAGATGTAATCGGGAGATAAAGAAGCAGATTGAAGGTTTTTCCGAAGACGCGATGGAGGTTTTATTGTCTTACGACTGGCCCGGCAATGTTCGTGAGCTGGAAAATGTTGTAGAGCGGTCTGTTGTCTTGTGTAACGATAAATATATCTCTTCAAAAGATTTATTCATTGCGTCTTCCGGGGCCGGCGAGATTGACAAATACTCGGGAAAAAGTTTAAAAGATGCCGTTAATCTTTTTAAAAAACATTTTATCCGCAGCACCCTCGACAGATGCGGATGGCGGCAAAAAGAAGCGGCGGAGGCGCTTGGTATCCAGCGCACCTACCTTTCCCGCCTGGTTAAAGAGCTCAATATACAAAAATAATAAAAGCAGAGGACTTTATGGCTGAAACACAAAAAACAATGACAAAAAAAGAAACCTTACTCATAAATCTATCCAATTTCCTTAATAAAAATAGATTTATTTTCATTATAGTTCTTGCCGTGATTATTGTAGGACTTATCAGTTTTGCCGTTGCACGGGAAGTAATTTCTAAAAGAAATGAAAATGCAGCCGGTTTGGCCGAAACCTCGCAGCAGCTCTATCAGGACTGGGTCACGGCCGTAGACGATACGGAAAAAGAAAACATAAAGACGGAACTGGAAAACAGCCTTGAAAAAATTCATAATGAATATCCTAAATTTTTTGCAGCCGCCCGAGCTTATTTCATTGAAGGGAATATGCTGTTCGAAGAAGAAAATTGGACGGAATCAGCGAAAGCTTATGTAAACATAGCAGATAATTTTCCCGATACGTACTTAGCTCCGATCGGTCTCAATAATGCGGCCGTCGCGTATGAAAACGGCGAAGATGTAGAAAATGCAATTTTAGTCATGGAGCGGCTTCGTGCTGAATATCAGGACACCTATCCGGACATGCCGCGAATATTATTCAATCTTGGAAGATTATATGAGATAGAGGAAGAGTGGGAAAAAGCCAAAGAAGCCTACAATGCTATGATTGATAATTTTCCTGCAGAGAATTGGACAAAACTAGCAAGAAACCGTATAATTCAGTTGACGATTGATTAGTTGACTATCGATTAGGGGAAACATATGGCCAAGAAAAAATCCAAAATATTAGAGACGAAATATTTCGGTTTCTTTATCGGACTATTCGTTTTCGCCCTTTTCGCCGTTCTTCTATGGGTTGCTCAATTCAATTTATTTACATCCCTCGAGCTTAAAATGCTCGACATTCATTTCAACTTCAAGGATTTACGCTCGACTTCGAGGAATATACAGGAGGGGGTTAAGGTCGAGGCCAGGAATCCCAAAATATCCGAAGATTTGCTCATCATCGGTATTGATTTCAAAACACTCAGTACCTTCGGAAGATGGCCCTTTCCAAGATACCGGCATGCGGATTTAATCGATGCATTTGCCCGAATTCAAAATCAAGAAGAACGTGAGCGGGCCTTTTTTTTGGATGTATTTTTCATCGAACCGGATGAAAAACAGCCGTATAACGACGTGATGCTTATAAACAGCATCAAAGAAAACGGACGGGTGTTTCTTGAAACCGTACTCGATGAAGTACCGCCTTCTTCGGACATAGCGGAAGATTTTTTTACCCGTCAGGCCATTCTCTACGAAAATTACGGAAGCGTTCAGAACGTGCAGGGACCGTGGCGGGATATGGACTATTTTCTCGGCCTGCAGCCGCCCCTTCAGCCGTATGCCCGGGTAACCCAAGGGTACGGCCATGCAAATTTTATCGTTGACGAAGATGAAGTGTACAGGCGGCAGCCGCTGGTCGCGAAATCTTCGGTCCTCGTCGATGCCTATCGGCTTAGAGACGTCACTCCGGCCACTCCGGTTGAAGCGGAAAACTTCGAACGGCTTGCCTGGTTCGACATGGAAAACAATATGCATAATGTCCCGTACCCGCACACGCCGGAAGTACTTGAAAACCTGCGTATTGAAATGGAAGAAAAGGCGCCAATCAAATCGATAGATACCAACGAAGACGGAAAGCCGGATGAATCGTTCTATTTAATCAGAAAGTATAAAGATTTCTTTATACCGTCCATCACCCTGTCTCTGGCATGCGAATACTTTAATAAAGAACTTTCCGATTTGGAAGTTGTGTTAGGGCAATATATACGCATTCCCGATCCGCAAACCTTTGATGTCGAAACCCAAAAATGGGGGCCTTATAGACGGACGGTCAAATACGCAAAATATGATAAAGAAGGCAACCTTGCGGCAGCCGCGAAGACGGAACCGGTTGATGAAATATTGATTCCAATTGATGAAAACGGCGGCATGCTCATCAACTTCATGGGAAAACCTTCGTTCTCTTCACCCGGCGCCCCGCAGACCTTTCCCGTGCGTTCCTACTCGGGATATGCCTCCAGAGTACCCGGGCCCAACCCGGATAACTGGCCTAGAACAAAGGCGGTAGGCAACAAGATACTGATGGTCGGGCCTTTTGCCCGCGGAATGGCCGCAGACCAGAAAACAACCCCCTTCGGTTTGATGTACGGTGTCGAAATACATACCAACGCCCTCAATACCATTCTCATGAACAATTTTCTCAATTATGCTCCCTGGTGGGTAGACGCCCTCATCGCCTTCGGCTTGATCATGATCATTGCCGCGATAACTTCCAGGCTCTCCACCATATGGTCACTGGTTTTAGTCATTGTTCTTGTCTTCGTATTCTTTATAGGGGCGACCCTGGTTTTCGACGAGCAGGAGTTTATCGTCAACTTTTCCACCCCTGCCATTGGAATGATATTTGTGTTTCTTGCAATCGTCGTTTACAGAATCATGACCGAAGAAAGGGACAAGGCGCGGATAAGAGCAATGTTCGGAAAGTATGTAAGTCCGAAAGTGGTGGATCAAATTTTAGAAAACCCGCCTGAACTCGGCGGAGTGGACAAGAATTTAACGGTTTCTTTTTCGGACATCCGCGGTTTTACAACCCTTTCGGAAAGCATGACTCCCCAGGAGCTGGTAAATCATTTAAATCTCTACCTGACTGCCATGACGGACATTATACTCGAATATCAAGGCACCTTGGATAAATATGTAGGGGATGAGATCATGTGGTTTTACGGCGCGCCGCTTCCTCAGGATGACCACGCTCTTAGGGCATGCAAATGCGCCCTTCGGCAAATGCAGAAACTCAACGAGCTCAATTCGCAGTGGCCGGAAAACAGAAGGATCAATATCGGGATCGGGGTCAATTCAGGAATTATGACCGTTGGGAATATGGGCTCTCTCGGAAGAATGAATTATACGCTCATGGGCGACAATGTTAACCTGGGAGCAAGGCTTGAAGGAACAAATAAACAATACGGAACAAATATTATCATGAGCGAGTTTACCTATGCCCTCGTTAAAGACAAGGTCATTACTCGCGAGCTGGACAATATCAGGGTCAAAGGGAAAAACAAACCGGTACTCATTTATGAACTTATCGACTGTATCGAAGGTTTGGACGTCCCGGCTGCAGGTGATGGGAAAAGCAAGACTAAAACCGGCGCGCAGTAAGAACTTCGGGACTAACCTCGGGGTGTCTAACCGCAGGGTTTTTATTTTTACCGGAATCATACTGTACCTGGTCTTTTCCGCGGGCTGCGGGATAGAGAGTTTCCCGTACCTTGCGCCCATAGAGATCGAAGATATAACCCGGCCCGCGCCCGGTGAGAAACGGTTTCTTTTTATAAATAATACGGAAAATAATCCAATATATTTGCAGGGGTATGAAATTTACTATAAATTTTATTCAACCGATCCGGATGAAGCGGTCACTGCTTTAAACTATGAAAAACATACCGAAAGCATCAACGATCGAATAGAAGCGAACGGCGTCACAATTGAAGAAATACAAACGACCTACGGGTATTATCGGCTCTATGCCAATGATACGGATTTACCTATTCCGCTTCTCCCGCTTTCGGAAAGCCAAAAA
>CAYWIK010000038.1:4611-6384 GCA_964458315.1 uncultured Spirochaetales bacterium
GGTTTTGGGGTATCACTTTTTTTCTATTTTATACTCAAGAAACCGGTGTTCGGCAGGTTTTGGGGGACCCTTATCGTTGCTCTAGTCGGTTCATTCTTAGGCGGAGTGGTCGAATTTTTCTTTGCCGACTTTTTAGAAAAACTTGCCAATTTGAATAATTCTGTTAATATTTTTCCGCCGATTATTGCTTCTTTTATCCTTATTTGGCTGTTCTCCCTTGTAAGCGATAAGAAAGAGTAGGGTATGCGGCATGCGGCATCGGTAGTATGCGGGCGGCCGGTAAGCCCTCTCAAGCCTGATGATTCACTGTTTATTCAGTGATGATTTTAAAGGCCGCTTAACTCACGTTCGAGCTGCCCGCGCAGAGAATCGATAAACTCTTTCAGGGTATTGTTTTCCTCCCTTAAGCGTCTTATCTCTGAAATCATCCATTCGACATCTTCACGGGCATCGGCAATATCGAATTTGTATTCATTCCCGGGATTATACTTCATCCACAGGAGCTGTGTCCCGTTTTTTTTCTTTCGCTGGAACTGTTTTTCCAATGCTGAAAGCCTGTCTTCATCCATGTCCGTTCAATATACGTTATTTCAAACATTATTTCCATCATTTTCTTAACTACCGATAATATATATTCTGTCTACTCTAGGGGTCATTTACTAACACCATCGTCCTATGCTAACCTGTGCCAAATTATCAATACTATCAATACAAGGAATCTATTTTGCCTAACGAATCTTTCTATGATCTTTACAACATTGTCGTCCGCCTGAGAAGCGAAACCGGCTGCGCGTGGGACCGTAAACAAACCCCCAAAACAATGCTTCCCAACCTTATCGAGGAAGCATACGAATTGGTAGAAGCGGTCCAAGATAACGACACGGAGCACACAAAGGAAGAACTCGGAGATTTGTTTCTTCTTGTGACGATGATAAGTTATATGCTCGAGCAGCAAAACCTCTTTCAACTGTCGGATGTTTTTGCTTCAATATGTGATAAGCTTATTCGCAGACACCCTCATGTTTTCGGCAAAACCGATCTTACCGATCCTGAAAGCATAGTCCATCAATGGAACAAAATTAAAACGGAAGTCGAAGGCAGAGACAACACTGAATATATAACTGATTCTATCCCGAAAAGTCTTCCTCCACTGGAACGGGCATATAAAATACAAAAAAAAGTCGCACAGCGGGGATTCGATTGGAATGAAATAAAAGATGTTTTCAGCAAACTTCGGGAAGAAATAGACGAACTAGAGGAAGAAATCGAATCAGATGATCAGGTTGATCAAACCCGCATTGAAGAAGAACTCGGCGATCTACTCTTTGCAGTTGTAAATCTTTCCAGGTTTGCCGGATTCGACCCTTCCGTTGTCCTTCATAAAGGAAATGAAAAATTCATTAAACGGTTTTCTTTCATCCAGGACCGTTTTCGGGAAAACCGGCTGGAGCTTTCCCCCTCTCACTTCAAAAAAATGGAAGAATTCTGGAACATGTCTAAAAAACACCTCAAAGGCGGCACATAAGGGAAAAATAATCACACGGCTTATCATCTTCGCCGGAAGCGTACAATGCGGTCCTCATAATACGGCTCGAGGCAAGGAACTCAAAAAAGTCTCCGCTCGGGGTACAGAAGGATCCAATACGTTTTATATTTCCCTCACCGTGTTTTCCTTGGCGTACGGTAATCGTAAAAACTTTTCTGCCACAATCTCTTTCGAGTTTTTTTATGCCGCCAAATTTTTCGTTATATAACTGAAGCTTTTCTTCAAGC
>CAYWIK010000038.1:6484-15628 GCA_964458315.1 uncultured Spirochaetales bacterium
GCCCGCAAAAAACTTCTTTCAAATATGGTCATTACGTTGAGATGGGAAAGATAAACCGCGGGCCCTTTTTTCGAAAATGAAAAAAGTATTTCGCCTTCATAACTCGTTTCCTCAAACACATCGGTCGACACGATCGTTGCCTTTTTATTCTGCTTATTCTGCCGTAAAACAGTAAGACTTTCACTGCACTTTCCGCAGGGATGGCCGCACCTTTCTTCACATGCGCCGGTTGTTTTTCCCTCCCTCCCCTTAGAGAACTCAGTTTGTAAAAATTTCTTTGATATTCCCATGGACACATTGTCCCAGGGAAGCGAATCTTCGAGATTCCGTTTATTAAGAATTATCTCAGGCGCTGTTCCACCCTTCCCTTTCATTACATCCTCCCAGATGCTTCTGTCGAACATATCATCCCAAGCATCGAATCGCGCGCCTTTTCGATAGGCCGTTTCGATTATTTCCGCTGCTATTTCGTCACCTCTTGAAATAATGCCTTCTAAAAAGGAAAGAAAAGGGTAATGAAAGCTGACTTTACAGTTTTTCTTAGAGAGTTGTTTTTTTATTTTTAACATTTTTTGAAATGCGGTTTCCGGGTCCATTTGGGAAGCCCATTGAAAGGGCGTGTGCGGTTTAGGGACAAACGTCCCTAGATTGATATGGAGTTTCAGATTTACCGCTTCTAAAATTTCCAAAATGTATTCTATAATCATGTCTTCTTCCGGCAGCTCCAGCTGTGGAATAGGCAGACCGATCATAAAATAAAACTTTGCCTGCTTCCAGCCGTGAGATGCGGCTTCTTGTAAAATTTTAATAATTTTTTTCAATTCGACTTGCTTGTTGATAACCTTCTGTTCAAATTCTCCCGGCGTTTCGACTGCAAAGGTGAGTCCGGATTTTCGAACGACGGAGAGCTCTTCCAAATTCTTCAAACTAAAACTTTCAATTCTGAGCGAAGGAAGGGAAAAGGAAACTTTTTCCGAGGCAAACCTTCTGTTAAGGGCCTGCAGCAGTTCCCAAATACAGGAATAATCGCCGCTCGAGAGTGACGAAAGAGTAATTTCCCGATAGCCGAATTTGTGAATAAGATCGTCCGCTTCGGATATAATATCTTCAATGCTTTTCTCGCGGCATGGACGGTAAAAGTAACCTGCGTGACAAAACCTGCATCCTTGCGGACAGCCGCGCATAATCTCAATAACTCCGTGATCTTGAGCGCTTTTAATATTTGGTACCGGATAATAGGTATATTGCATTCCCGCTGATCCAAAACCGTTCCACGTATGAGCCGGAGTTTTTTCTTTTTTTTCAGCATACCACCAAGGTTTTCGGGATTTAAAAATTTCCAGCAGTTCGTCACGTGTTCCGTTTTTTGTTACGCCCCCCGCCTCGAGGCAGGCCTTTTTTCTCAGAAGACACGCGGACACTGCTTTCTCCAACTCCCCCTCGCCTTCTCCGATCAACACTGCGTCAAAAAACGGGCCAAAGGGAACGGGGTTCGTAATCGCCGGGCCGCCGGCTATAACAACAGGGTGGTCTATTCTTCGATCTTCTTTTCTGATTGGTATATTCGCCAACTCTAGTATGTTAAGGACATTCGTTGCGGTCAATTCATAACCGATCGAAAAACCAAGAATATCGAAAGATGAAACCGGTGTGCAAGTCTCCAGAGAATAAAGGGGTATTTTTTTTTGCCTAAGTACTGCTTCGAAATCCCTGTCCGGAGCAAAAACTCGTTCACAGGAAACATTTTTTAAAGTATTACAGAGGTTATAGATAATCCTAATCCCCGTATTTGACATGCCTATTTCATACATATCGGGAAAAGCGATACATACAGTCAAAAGGACTTTTTCTTCCGCCCCGCGTATGCCGAATCTGCGTATTCCGAATTCGCCTCCGACATACCTTCCGGGTTTTGAAACCCGTACTAGGTGTGGGTGTAAATGTTTCAGGTATCTTTTTTTCATTTCAAAATGTTTCTTTCTTTCGATGCATACTCAAAATAATTCCTATCCCGATCATCCCGGTCCAAAGGGATGAACCTCCGTAGGAAAGAAAAAAAAGAGGGATCCCTGTAATCGGCATAATTCCCACTGCCATTCCAATATTTATAACGAAATGGAAAAAAATCATACCAACAATTCCGGATCCCATATAGATGCCGAATCGGTCCTTTGTTCTCATTATAATCAATGTTGCCCGGACAAGAATAAAAAACATGAGTGCAAATACAACCAGTACACCGAAAAAGCCCCACTCTTCCGCAATAATAGAAAAAATAAAATCGGTGCTCTGCTGCGGAAGGTATTGGTAGTGACTCTGTGTACCCTGAAGAAACCCTTTCCCGACAAAACCGCCGGAGCCGACTGCGGTCAGCGATTGAATAATATGCCAGCCCGCGCCTTGGGGGTCAACCTCCGGATTCAGAAAGACTATAAGCCTCATGATTTGATGGCCCTTTAAAATTATTCGGGCGCCCATTGCGGCGATTGTTCCAAAAAGAAGGCTTAATGTGGAGAAAGAAATCCAATAAAAATAGTTATTTTTAAATACCTTGCTGCCAATGTATGCAATAAAGGTGATCACTCCTAACACAAGCATCGAGTAAAGGAGAAACTTTCGGTCTGATATCAGTTGTACAAAAAAAAGCTCTTTATCCGGATAAAGAAAAGCGGGTATATAAGGCATAGTGGCTAATACAATTGCAACCAGCCCTGCAATAAAAATAAAAACAAGATATCGCAGTTTTACGCCCGCGATAAACGTTACAACTAGAAAAATCGGTATATACACTAAAGCCGTACCCATGTCCGGCTGCAATAGGATCAGTATAATCGGTACAAGTATTATGCCTAAGCCCACGAAGAATTGAGGTAAAGAATCTACTCGTTTTCCGGAATTTGCATAATAAGCCGAAAGAAAAATAATCGTTGCGATTTTCATAAACTCCGAAGGCTGTATTCCGAAATCAAGTATGCCGAGCCATGAGCGCGCCCCGTTGACCACCGTTCCGAATAGCAGCGTAATAATCAGCAGGAGAATAAAAAATGCGTAAATAAACAGGGAAAAGGGTTTTAGTCTGGTATAATCGAGCAGTGCAAACAGAATCATCAGCACAACCCCGCTTCCCGCCCAAATGATCTGTCGAATATATTCCCTCGAATAGATAATTCCCGTTGAAGAGATTCCGCTTGAATAAATAAAAAGCACTCCGATAACGATAAGCGCTATCGTTCCGAGGATAATCGTGAAATCTAAAGTCAAAGCAGATTTTTTTCTCATGGAGCTCAGTTTTGCGGTTCTCGCATATACCAAAGATTTAATTCTTTTAACGCTTCTTCATAATTTTGCGAAGCAAAAACGGCCTGAAAAATGATATTTGCAGCCTTCGGGGCCCACCATTCCCATTCATTCGTTCCTTCAACCATAACGACCACAACAATTTGGTCCTCTTTTTTTTGTTCACCATAAGGCCCGTAAGCGGTAAACCATGAGGACCATCGATCTTCGAACCCGACCTGCCCGGTACCTGTTTTTCCTGCAATTTCTACGGCATCAGTAGTAATGACTGCGGCAGCTGTTCCCTCGGTAATAACACCCCTCATAGCATCTTTAACCGTCTTAAAAGTTTCCCGCCGAATGTTGGACCTGCGCATTACTTCAGGCTCGTTATCATCAATGATGTTTCCCGAAATCGGGTTACGTATTTCTTTTAGGACATGGGGTTTGTAAACCACTCCTTCGTTTACAATCATCGAGACCAAACTTGCTACTTGAATCGGCGTTACGGTCAGGTAACCTTGCCCGATAGAAATATTCATGGTATCACCGCCGAGCCATTTCGCATTATATGTTTTCTCTTTCCAAATAGGACCGGGTACAAGTCCTTTTATTTCGCCCGGGAGGTCGATACCGGTAAGCTCTCCGAGCCCGAATCTGTTGGAATAATCGACAATTCGTTCGATACCGAGCTCCTGCCCTACAGTCCAGAAATAGACATTACATGATTCCGCGAGGCCGGAGAAAAGATCAAGGGCGCCGTGACCAGATTTACGATGGCAGTGAAAATAACGGTCTCCAAAGAAAATTTTTCCTTCACAGACAACCTGCTTATCGATCGGAAACGCCTCTTCTTCAACCAAGGCAGTTGTCATAAGAATTTTAAACATCGACGCGGGAGAGTAACTCGATTGAATTGCGCGGTTCAAAAAGGGAAATCCTGGATTAAGAGATAGTTTCTTAAAGATATCCTGTCCTTCGTCGCCATAAAATAGATTCGGATTATACCAGGGATAAGACACCATCGCCAATATCTCTCCGGTATGGGGCCTCATGACCACTACCGACCCGTTGCGCTCTCCTAATGCTTTCTCGCAGATCGTCTGGATTTCCCGATCAATCGTAAGCACGAGATTTTGCCCGGGCGTAGGCGGTACTTCCGCCTTTTCCGCGTCTCCGATGTTCCTTCCCCTGACATCAACGGTTGTATAGATTTTCCCTTCTTCCCCCCGCAGGATTTCATCATAATATTTTTCTACACCGCTTTTCCCAATGACTGAATTCTGGTTGTATCCCTTATTAAATAAAATCTGAAGTTCTTCTCTTGTAATCGTACCGACATAGCCGAGTATATGAGAAATTGATCCGGTTTCCAAATAGCTCCGTAATTGTTTTTTTCGCCATTGCACTCCGGGCAGCGAATCGATCCGTTCCGCAATTTTTATGATCTTTTTATAAGGAATACCGTCTTTTATTTCAATCGGCGTAAAATTACTTGAATAATTAGCCGGTATTTTATCCAGAACCGTCTGCATATCAATTTCCAGCATTTCTGCAATATCAAAAAGAGCCTGGTTTTTGTTTTCATCCGGTAATTCCCCTGGAATTATGTCTACCGCAAAGCTGTCTATATTCAACACCAAAGGGACATCGTAATTACGATCATATATTTCACCTCTTTGCGGTTCAATCGGTATTATTCTTCTGGCAATTTCTTCCGCCCGTTTTTTATACTCCTGCCCCTTTACAATTTGAAGTGAAAAGATGTATCCAGTGTAGAATATAAAAATAGCTGCAATCAATATAATAATAAATATAAGACGCCCTTGAATATAGGATTTATGTTTTTCTCCTAACTTTCCAAACATCTAAAAATCTTCCTTTTTTACCCTCTTAAACGCCTTAAAAAGCTTCATAAAACCAAAAAGAAACGGACTGATCAGCGCATTCAATCCGATCTCAATTCCCATTTTAGCAGTGAACACAGGTTCTACAAGCCCGGAGGAAACAAAAATCACTCCTAAAAGCGCTGCAAGCAGATATTTTAACAAGGTAGCGCCGGCTGTCAGGACCAACGGCATAAAAACAGGATCCATAAAAATTTTTCCCCTGGTAAGACCGAACAAAAACCCGGAAACCGTCTTAATGAATGCATGAAATCCGATAGGTGAAAGACTCACGACATCTTCAATAATTCCGGCTGCGAAACCGCTTATTTGTCCTTTCATGCTGCCCATTCTATTAGAAAAAAATATTAGAAGAATGAGTGCGAGGTCGGGCGTGACTCCAAAAATCGGGACTCTGGATAAAAGGGTAGATTGAACGATTACCGTCAATGCGATTATTAATGATGGAAGCCATGTCTTTAAAGACTTCATACAATCCTCAATTTTTTAAGCTCTCAGTTTTAAGAACAAACACATATTCTAATTTAGAAAAATCGATAATCGGCTCGACCTGTATTTCGAGGGAAGAGTCATATTCCTTGGCATTGATACTTCTCACCCGTCCCACATATATTCCCTTAGGATAGATGGTACTCATCCCGGAAGTCACTACGAGGTCCCCATAGGTCACTTCACTTCTGGCGCTCTTTTGCACATATTTCATCGTTAACAAATTTTTTAACTCTCCGCCCCCCATAAGAAGACCCTCATACCTCGTATCCTGAAACCTTCCGGCAACGTTACACGATTTGTCGAAAAGCGGTAACACTTCCGACGTTGTTCGTCCCACATTTACCGTCTTCCCTATGAGGCCGTGAAATCCGTCTTGGTATGCAATAACCGGCATGTCCCGCGCTACCCCATGCCTGCGTCCTTTATTGATCATGATCGTATTGAAAAGATTGCCCGGATCTCGTGCAATAATCTCTGCCGGTTCGTGAGACAAAGCCAATTTTTCCGAGAATTCGAGCTGCGAGCGAAGACGTTTGTTTTCTTCTCTTAACTCGACTAAATCGCGCTCAAGGGTTTTGTACGTGTCCAGCTGCTCCTGGAGATTATTGTACTCCGCCCGGAGCTTTTTCACCTCATTTACCGAGCGTACCGTCCGCGCGAAAAAATCACCGATTTCCGAAAAGCCGTGCTGGAAAACCGATACAACCGAAAGCCCGACTTCTTTCGGTTTAAAACTAATTTTCTTCCCCGTAAAAGTGAGCAGGAGTATACAGAGGAAAAGAATGACCGCAAAAACAATTCCGGTTTTGTTTTTCCGCGTGAATCCATTAAATCGAAACATTGCGCGCTAAGAGTCAATTAATGTTGTTATAAATAGACTTTCCCGCGCTGCTGGTTTTTTTTGTATGGTCAAAATACATACCGGCCCCCATTGCGACGCAAAGTAAGGCATTTTCAGCTAAAATGACAGGAACCCCTGTTTCTTTCGAAATAAGTTTCGGCAGACCTTTCAGCAAAGACCCCCCCCCTGTCATTACAATTCCTCGTTCCACAATGTCCGCAGCTAATTCGGGCGGTGTTTCTCCTAATGTTCGTTTGATTTCTTCAATAACCACGTTTATCGGTTCCTGCAGCGACTCTCTTACCTCAACCGAGTCCATTTCGAGCCGCCTGGGCAGCCCGGTAATCGCGTCTGTACCTTTTATCTCCATACGCTCGATATTTTTGTCCGGGAACGCATTGCCGATGGTGATTTTTAAGTTTTCGGAAGTCTGCTCTCCTATTATCAAATTATGCACGCTTCTGACATGTTTGATGATTGCTTCATCGAACTCATCGCCGCCCAACCTAATCGCATTGGTAACCACCATCCCGCCGAGGGATATAACGGAAATCTCAGTTGTTCCGCCTCCTATATCACACACCATATGGCCGGCGGGTTCGTTGATGGGAATTTCAGCGCCGATCGCTGCGGCCAGGGATTCTTCGATCACCTTGACTTCCCGCGCACCCGCCTTATAGGCACTCTCTTCTACCGCTCTTCGTTCTACCTCCGTTATACAGGTCGGAACGCCGATAACCATTCTCGGTTTCACGAACCAGCGCCTCGGCAGTACTTTCTGGATAAAATAGCGTATCATCTTTTCAGTGGTTTCCAGATCCGCTATCACCCCGTCCCGAAGAGGGCGAATCGCAATAATATCCCCGGGTGTTTTCCAAAGCATACGCTTCGCTTCAGCGCCAACGGCTACTACCTTCTTTGTTCCCCGTTCTACCGCAACTACTGAAGGTTCGCTTATTACTATACCCTTCCCTCTTACAAAAATGAGGGTATTGCATGTTCCAAGATCTATACCGATATCAGATGTAAAAGCATCGGCAAATTTTCCCATTTTTATCCTCCTGCCTACTTATAATAACGGAATCTAGCACCGTAATGTGAAGGATCTATTTGAAGCGCCTTTCTCCATTCCGCGCGTGCTTTTATTGAATCATCCATTTTTGCGTATATCTCGCCCAAATAATAGTGTGCATCTGCAGACTGGGGGTTGTCTTCCAGGATCTTCATATATTGGTTTTCAGCCTTCAGATACTCTTTGCTGTCTACATAGATCTGAGCGAGAAGAAACCTGCTTTTGCTTTCAATAGCAGAATCATCGGTTTTATTGATTGCCCGTAATAAGTATTCTTCTGCAGATTTTTTATCGTTTAAACGGTAAAAAGATTGAGCAACGGTTACGTGTAGAAGTGCCGATTCCTGATTCTCCAGGGCTTTTAAGAAATATGTTACGCTTTCTTCATATTTTTCTATCTCCGAATAAGCAATGCCGAGATATTCGTATGAATCTTCAGCTAGGTAACCAAGCTCGACAGACCGCTTTAGATGCTCAACGGCCTGATCTATATAAAAAGTCCCTTTATGATAATAAGCCTTACCTAAGATATATTCAATTTCAGATTCATAAGGACGGTTCTCGATAATCCTTGCCTTCCGCAGCTTGAAAATAGAATTATCGATAAAAGTCAATTTATCCTCCATCGAATATTCTCCGAGAGCCCTGTAAAAATAGGAAAACCCCGCCAACGCGAGGACCTGGGGCTGCATCGGGTCCTCTGTTAGAATTTTATTACAAAGTTTAATTACATCGGTATATTTTTTCGCTTCCCAGTATTCATATATAAGTTCAATTTCTGAACGGTTTTTACCATTGCCTGAATCTGAAAATTTTAAAACCAAAAATATGCCGGTGCCGCCGAAAATTATTACAAGAACAACAGTAACGAGAACCCACCGTTTGCCGTCCTTCTTTTTTTCCCGCCGCGACGAAAACTGATACCGATTATCGGGAAATTTCATGAAGGTAGTATGCCATGAAATTATTTTTTTTCATAGTAGGTTTGGATAGGAGAAAGATAAATTCGGCAGGCCTGTAAGCCGGGTTCTGTCTCGGGTTACCATCTATCTTACGGCCTGTTTACACAGGCCTTCGAGCAGCCTACCCGCGGAGATACAGGCGAGCAGCCCATCCGCTTATTTGGCTTTGCTTCTGATGAGGTTTACACAGACTCCCTCCGTTACCGGAGGGACGGTGAGCTCTTACCTCACCTTTTCACCCTTACCCGGCGACGGCATAACGTCGGCAATCGACGCATGACGCTGCCGAGCGGTATATTTTCTGCTGCACTTTCTGTCCCCTCACCCAATAAAAAATTGAATGCAGGGCCCGGGCGTTACCCGGCATCATGCTCTGCGAAGCCCGGACTTTCCTCTCCCCTATTTGGAAGCGGTAACCTGGCCTGCCGTTTTTCTATTTTTATTGTATCACTCGGTTTCTTCTTGTTCAACGAGGTCGGCAAGGCTTCCCTCATCTCCCTCCCGGACAAGATCGGCAAGACTCCCGGCGTCTTCTTCTTGAAAGAAAGCTTCTTCCCCGCCCTCTTCCTGAAAAAAGAGAATTCTGCTGCAATA